>DATLVQ010000398.1:0-3047 GCA_035577325.1 Bryobacteraceae bacterium
GCCAGCGCATACCCTACACTAACCTCAGCCGTACCCTTAGGAATCGCGGTGTTCCTTGGTAAGGGCGACGGCTCCTTCCAATCTGAGAAAGTCGTGATACCGGGCGTGAACGTATTGGGTCTGGCGGTGGCCGATCTCAACCATGATGGCAAGCCGGATTTGGCGTTCTCTACGTCCACGAGTTCCAGCTCCAATCCCGGCGTCAGCCTAGCGGTTGTTCTTGGCGCCGGAGACGGCACTTTCTCTACTCCAGTGAGTTTTCCGGTCAGAAACACGGTCTTCACGAGCCCCAGCGTCGCGATCGGAGACCTTGATGGAGACGGCAACGAGGATATCGTGGTTGGCGGGGGCTCAATCTTCTTTGGCGATGGGAAAGGTGGTTTCCCGGCACGCCGGGACTACGTGACTGACGGAGACGGCGGATCAATCATCCTCACGGATTTCGATGGCGACGGCAAGACCGATATTGTCTTTACCGACGGCGGCAATTCCCAGATTATCTATGGCGCCACTCTTACGGTCCTTTTCGGCCAAGGGGGCGGCAAATTCGCCGCGCCGCCGCTCATTCTCCCACCTAACTCAGACGGAGTTGTTCCGGTCGCACTCGCGGCGGCTGACTTCGACGCAGATGGAAATCTCGACCTGTTGGTGACGGAGGCATCCACGATTGGCGTTCTTAAGGGAAATGGTGACGGCACATTTGCCATCACCAAGCAGTACAGCTTCGACCCTGTCAGCGGTGTCGCCAACGGCAGCCTTCTTACCACTGTGACCGGCGACTTCAACCACGATGGCAAGACGGATTTTGCCGTAGTGGGGAGTGGGCCCAATAATGCCCTGGTTCAAGTGTTCCTGGGCAACGGGGATGGCACCTTCCAGTCTCCCATTAGCACCCCGGTGGCAGCAGAAATCAACGCTATCACCATCGGCGATTACAACGGGGATGGCATCCCGGACCTTGCGATAGCCGGCGGTCCTTACTTGGCCGCTGGAGGCAACGTGCAAATTCTCCTTGGAAATGGAGACGGCACTTTCCAACAAGGAGCCCAGTATCCGGCGGGGCCTGGCGTCAGTGACATTGTTGCAGCCGATTTCAATGATGACGGCAAATTGGACCTGGCGCTCGCAAATGCGGGATTGAACAACCTGATCGAGCCTTTGGGTGGCAACGTAACCATATTGCTGGGGAAAGGCGATGGAACGTTTACAGCAGGAGCAATACTTCCGGTCATGCCAGGTCCTGGGAAGCCGCTGACAGCGGGGGACTTCAACGGAGATGGAAAAATCGATCTGGCAGTGGCTGAGACTAACTACGTTGTAGTGCTTCTGGGAAATGGTGATGGTACATTCGGACCGGGGTTTACGTACGCGGCTTCGGAAATCCTATTGGCCCTGGATGTCAACGGCAATCATGTCCTGGACCTGCTCACTGGATCTGGAGTCATGCTTGGGAATGGCGATGGCAGCTTTCAGCCCGAGATCCCGGTTAATCTCCGTGGCCACCCCGTCGCAGGCGATTTCCATCGTAACGGGAAAGTGGACCTCGTGGCGGGCGATGCTATACTCCGGAACGTCTCTGCGGCAGCTTCGACGCTGAGCGTCGTTTCCGCAGCAAGGCTGCAAATTGGACCTCTCGCCCCGGAATCGCTCGCCACAGCTTACGGCGTCAACCTTGCCAGCACAACCGAAGCCTCTCAGACTCTCCCGCTGGTTCTGGGTGGAGCCAGCGTTTCGGTTAAGGATTCCAGGGGAACGGTACGCGCTGCGCCGCTGCTGTATGTCTCGCCGCACCAGGCGAATTTCCTGGTGCCCGCAGGAACAAGTATCGGCCCGGCAACTGTGACGGTGATGAATGGCAACGTGGCCCAGACGGCACGTGCGCTCATCGTTGAGGTGGCGCCGGGACTGTTCGTGCTAAATGACGATGGCCTGGCAGCCGCCTACGCGATTAGTGTCAGCCCGGATGGGCAACAAACTATTCAGAAGGTATTCACCATGCAGAACGGCAGACTGATCGCGTCACCGATTGACTTGGGGCCCAAAGGGGAGGTCGTGTATCTGGTTCTCCTCGGAACCGGGATTCGCAACGCAAGCGCGGCTCAGATAATGGTATACGTCGGCGGTATGACTGCGAAAATTGTCGACTTCGGACCGGTACCCGGCATTGACGGGCTCGACCAGGTAAAGGTGCTCGTGCCGCGAGATGCAGTGAACCACCGCGACAATGTCCAGGTTCAGCTTAAGGTGCTAGGCGCCCTAGCGAACTCTGTCACCGTCAATATCAAATGACTCCAGGAACTCGCGTCGAGCGGTGATTCAAATCAAGTCGTGCATGTTTCTGTGGGCACCGCGTTCCGGGCAGTAAACGGCGCTCGAGGCAGCGAGTCGATTCCACCTTGTCGCATAACGTCCGACTCCTGGATGTGGCCGAAGCGGATTGAGAACGACCCGCCCGTTGGGAGACGACAGTGCTCCGGTAACGACCCCCACTCGCCCCACTAGCATCCTGCACAAAATCGCCAGATTGTTTCACCGTGACCTCGGCCACGCCTACGACATGGCGGACAAACCGTCAATTTGGATTTGTAAACTATTCTGCGTTTATCGCGTGGAGGCGATCGCGCCTTCGGCGGCCGCACTGGTCAGCATAAGCACACCTGTATCTTTCGTAGCACGTTCACCAGCTTTAGCCCGTCGCGTTCGATTCAATCTTTGCACTATGATCGGGACGAACGGGCTAACTGCCAAGCGGTTACACGGATGGCCTTTCACTTGCCACCCTCGGCCCTGTGAATCTACGAGGGTTCTTCATCCGCTCCATCGTCCCGACCGTGGCTGGTGTCGCATTCTTCTTGGCATTCCTTTGTGTCGTGGCCGGAAGCCCACTATCCGGGCAAGAGTTCCGGATTGGATTTGTGGGGGGCACGCCGATTACCTCGACTTATGTGCCGTTAACCCTGGCCTATGCCGGCGACACGGTAAATCCACCGAGTATTTTCACGGCTGAGAGTGGGCCCCGAAGTTTCATAGCAGGCTTAAGCCTGGAG
>DATLVQ010000399.1:0-7146 GCA_035577325.1 Bryobacteraceae bacterium
GGAGCAGAGCACAGCCCGTATCTCCGAGCTGGTCAAAGCCATCAAGGAATACTCGTATATGGACCAGGCGCCGGAACAGGAGATTGACGTCAACGCCGGCCTGGACAGCACGCTGACCATCATGAGCTACAAAATCAAGAAAACCAGTGTCACGGTGCAGCGCGAGTACGATCGCACTCTGCCGCGCGTTTGTGCCTGGGGCAGCGAGCTGAACCAGGCTTGGACCAACTTGATTGATAACGCCCTCGATGCCATGAGCGGAAACGGCGCGGATTCGGTGCGGCGCTTGACCGTGCGCACCGCGCGCGATCCCGAGGGTGTGCTGGTTGAGATCGGCGACACCGGTTCCGGTATTCCCAAAGAGATCCGCGAAAAGATTTTCGACCCTTTTTTTACGACCAAAGGAGTCGGCGAGGGCACCGGCCTCGGCCTGGATATCGTGCGCCGCGTAATGCAAAAGCATCGCGCCGATATCCGGCTGGAATCTCGTCCCGGCGACACTAGCTTTCAGGTGCGTCTGCCGCTCAGCCGGCCGCGCTAAACATTTGGAGGCCTTATGCCCGTTGGCTGTTCACACTTGAGCCAGATGAAAAACGTCAAACCGAGAAGTAGAGGCTGCGAGGAGTGTCTCGAGTTGGGAGATTCGTGGGTTCACTTAAGGCTCTGCCGCTCCTGCGGTCACGTGGGCTGCTGCGATTCCTCCAAAAACAAGCACGCCACGAAGCACTTTCATGCCACCAAGCACCCCGTCGTGACCTCGCTCGAACCTGGTGAGGACTGGAGCTGGTGCTACATCGATGAGGTCATGCTGGAACCGGCCTAGCCATGCCCGGAGAGCTTTGGATGATCAGGCATGGCGAAACCGAATGGAGCCGCTCCGGCGCCCACACCGGGCGGACCGATCTGCCGCTCACTGACGCCGGCCGTCAGGAAGCCGCCGCCATCGCGCACCGCCTGGCCGGTAAACGCTTTGCTCTGGTCCTGACCAGCCCCCTCCAGCGTGCCCTCGAAACCTGCCGCCTTGCCGGATACGGAGATGTCGCCCGGATCGAACCGAATCTTCTCGAGTGGGATTACGGCGACTACGAAGGCCGCGCCACCGCCGAAATTCGCAAAGAAGTTCCTCATTGGAATCTGTGGATTGAGGGCTTCCCTCACGGCGAGAGCATCGCCCAGGTGGCCGCCAGAGGCCGCGCCGTGATCGACCGCGCATTGCCGGCCGGTGGCGACGTCGCCCTTTTCGCGCATGGCCATATTCTGAGGATTCTGACCGCCTGCTGGCTGGCCCTCCCGCCTGCCGACGCTCGCTTGTTTGCTTTGAGTACCGCGTCGCTGAGCACGCTCGGTTACGAGAGGGAAACCCGTGTGATCACCCGCTGGAATCAGACGTGACCTGCGGCAACTACTTCGCCGATGCAGGCCTGGTGTAGTCTGGTTTCGGTGGCGAGCATACTGAATCAAACCATCGGCTAATGTACACCTGTGCGTGCGCTTCCCCGCAGAAGTGCCGTGCTCCGGCCGCATTTGCGGTCTCCGAGTTCCATTTGAGTACAGTTAGCTCTAAATCGCCGCACTGAATCACAAACCAGTGAGTCGGATTGCTGGTTATTGTTCCGCAGACCTCACATCTGAATTCCTGAAGAGATGCCATGAAATCCTTGTCGCAAGCGAGAACGCTAAGGACACATTGTAACGCGTCGATACGATTACAAGACTGTCGGTAAGGGCTAAGTGTGGCGGCGGTCTCCCCTCCGCCCTTTGATCAGAGGATGTCGAGAACCATTTGGACCCTTCCCATAGACGAACTGTCGTCCAGTCCCGTAATCTTGAGTTTTCGTCGGGAGGGGTCGAATGCATCGCAACGTACCATGGAAGTCGGTTTGTCTCTTGGCGCTGGCGTTCACGCCGCTATTGCCGGGAGCGCCCGGGGACGTCTCGTTTTCGCAGGCCGCCCAGAGCGTCGATGCCTACGATTTTGTCGAAATCACGGTGACCGTCGCCTCGCCCGATGCTCGTAATCCCTTCACCGACGCCACACTTTTGGGTTCGTTCCGCAAATCCGGGGCTACCCAGCGCACCGATGTGGAAGGCTTCTGCGATTCGCCTGATGGCAGTGCCTTCCGCATCCGCTTCATGCCGTCCGCACCCGGAGAGTACTCATATTCAATCACTTACCGGCAGGGCGCCTTCGAGAAATCCCACACCGGCACGTTCCACGCCACCGACGGCCACCGCCGCGGCCCCATACGCGTCGATCCGAAGTATCCGTGGCACTTTATCTGGGAGGGCACCGGCGAGCACTACTTTTTCAACGGCACGACAGCGTTCTGGCTGGTCGGCTGGCGCGATGAAGGAACCATCCGATACAGCATCGAACGCCTCCAGAAGCTCAAAATCAATCGTCTGCGCGTGCTGGTCGCGGGCAACGCCAACATTTTCTGGGGCGAGCCCGTAATGACCGGCGACAACTTTACGTATGCTCTGCGCCCCTGGATCGCCGAAAAGCCCGAGAGCTTCGACCAGCCCGGCATCGACTTCGCCCGCTTCAACATTCCCTACTGGCAGAAATGGGAGCGTATGCTACGCTTTTCACGCGACCGCGATATGATCATCTCGGTCGTTCAGGATATCTCGACCCACAAGGCCCAGCCGCCCGAATACAGCGATGACGAGCGACGCTATCTGCGCTACATGGTCGCCCGGTTGAGCGCGTTCTCCAATGTTACGTATGACTTAGGCGATGACATGGACAGTTTCCGCGACGAAAAGTGGGTGCATGCGACCGGAATCCTGATCGAATCCTGGGATCCTTACAAGCACTTGGCCACCAGCCATCCCGTGCACCGCGAAAATCAGGATCGCGGCTCGACGTGGTTCGGTTTCACTTCGATTCAGGACTGGCGGCGCCCGCAGCACCCCTTGATGCTGGAGGAGCGCGAGATCCAGAAGAAGACGGGCCGCATTATCCCTCAGACAAACGAGGAATACGGATACGAAGATCACTACCCGCACTGGGCGCCCGGCCCCGGTTCAGATTCCTCGGAAACCTTGCGGCAGATGGCCTGGGAGATCGCCATGGCCGGAGCGTACGGGACTGCCGGAGAGGCCAGCCGCCGCGGCACCAACATCTGGCCCGACACCGGCGGCGGCTGGATCAACGGCCGTGGCGACGACACCATGGTCATGCTCAAAGGCTACGAGCACATGGTCGACTTCTTCACCAGCTTCGAGTGGTGGAAAACGGAGCCGCACGACGAACTGGTGAACAACGGCGCCTTCTGCCTCGCCAAACCCGGCGAGATTTATGCTGTCTATCTGCCAAGAGAGGGCAAAGTCACAGTGAAACTCGAACCCGGCAGCTATGACGCCACGTGGTTTAGCGCCTTCACCGGGCAAAAGATCCCGCTGCCACCCGTCCAGGGAGGGCTGTGGACGTCGCCCCAGACCCCCGGCTGGCTCGACTGGGCGCTGCTGCTGCAGAAGCGGCGGTAGGCGCCGTCACGACTCGACTGCCGGTTCTGAGCTCCGGTCAAATTGTGAGAAAAAATCGGAAGAAGGACCGATATTTATCGGTATCTAACGACTCGTCGAATCCAAATGGTTGATATGAAACCTTAAACGTTTGGCAGGCCAAGTGCCCTTATGCTGCGATTCGAAATTTAGATGCGTCTTCGGCGCGCCGATACAAGGCTGGTTCACTACGGTCTGGAAATTTGCTCTTCGGAGATGGCGCAATCAACCAACCCGGTCAAGACAAGATGAGATGAAAAGGCTTTGATTCATGTATCTACTTTTACGCGAGGAAATTAGAATGCGATTTGCACTCCCTGTTTTCGTTCGCATACTCTGTTTACTCCTTCTCTTCTACGTGTCTTGTTTCGCCGACCCTGTTGGATCCATTTTCGTGACGGGACATGATCCGGACTTTCACGGCCAGGACAGCATTGGCCTCCCACATGGTGCCGCCCATCTGCTTCAAGTGGGGATGGACTTCGTCCGAAACGGCCGTTCGGGCAAGTTCTTACTGGTCGGTGGTTTGCCAGGATGCCTGACTGACGCTTGCGCACCGGCAGGTCATTTCAACCCGGTACAGACACTCAACGAACTGGGCTTGGTCACCGGAACCGACTTTGATATCGCCACGGCGGTGGATATTCCGGCGGCAGCCCTTGATTCTTACGCGTTCGTCATGGTGGAGTCCGATTTCGGAGGATTGCTGACTGCCGACGCGCTCCACAACCTGGCTCTGCGTTCCGCGGATATCGCCGCCTACCTGAACAGCGGCGGAGGGGTGTTCGCTATGGCTGAAAGCGGCTCCGGCTCCGGTGCCTTTGCCACCGACCCAGCAGAACGGTTCGGATTCTTGCCTACGGTCCTCTCGTCCGCGACGCTGAACCAGTCTGAGTCCGGCTTCAACCTGACTGCATTTGGATCGACGTTGGGATTGGATGGTGCCGACATAAACGGCGATTTTTCCCACAACATCTTTACCGACACGGCCGGGTTAGACGTAGTGGACCGAGATAGCGCGGGACACATCATTACGCTGGCGGGCCGGGTGAGTGCGCCGGCGACGTCGGTTCCAGAACCGAACCTTTCGGCATTGCTTGCCATCATGGCTCTGGTATTTTGCCGCCGCGCGCACAAAAAGACCCCCAAGCCGAATTTGTAGATCTCCCGGCGTTCCCGAAGTCGCAGAAACCCCGCAAAATGACGCAGGTGCGGAGTCCGTAGAAGCGCGACTCTGTTGCCTGCTGGTGCTGCTTCCAGCCACGGTGAGGATGCCAGCCGGTGAACGGGTTCGCGGGCTGGCGCTCGGCTGTCTAAATATAATAAAGCAATTGCTTTACCGGATTTCGCGCTAGCTGTGATATACTCTCAGATATTCAGTCTCACGCGGCTCTGTTTGCCGTTCACTCGTCTTCTCCCGATCTCAGAAATGTGTCTCCAGGGCTGAGATAACCCGTCGGTGTCATAGGCGACACCTTCCATTCAGTTCAAATCGGCATCAAGCGACGTCGCGGGAGAGTTCTCTTTGTCCTCCCGGACGCGGAAAAGGAGCTTCAAAATGACACAAAAATCCAGAAATGGAAAACACTATCTGCTGGCCAGCGACTTCGACCAGACGCTCAGTTTCAACGATTCGGGGATCGTGCTGAGCGAGCTGCTGGGCACTTCAGGATTTGAGGAGAAAGTCGCGGGTCTTTCGCGCATACACCTGGCGCAACAGGGGGCGGAACTGGCGTACCTGCTGTTGCACGACCCGGAATACCGCTGCGTGCGCCGCGAGCACCTCATCGAGACCGGGAAACGTATCCGTCTGAAGGAAAACATCCGGCTGCTGTCGCAAATGCTGGACAGCCTGGATGGCTATCACTTCTCTTTCTACGTGATTTCGGCGGCGCCGGAAGAAGTCATTCAATCCGCGCTCGATGGGATCGTACCGCCAGACCATATTTTCGGCACCCGTTTTCAGTACGCCCCGTCCGGCGAGATCCAGTCCATCATCCAGGTGGCGGCCGGGTACGGCAAGGTCGCTGTGCTCGAGGATCTTCGGACCAAATTGCAGGTCGGTCATGACCGCGTGGTCTATGTGGGCGACGGCAGCTCCGACCTTCACGTGATGCTGCACGTGAACCGCCTGGACGGGCTGACCATCGCGGTTTCGGAGAACAAGTACATCACGCCGATCGCCCGGCGCACGATCTTGAGCGAAGACGCCCTGAGCGTGCTGGTGCCCATGCTGGAAGAAATCGCCGAATGGGATTCGACCAAGATTCGGGCGCTGTTCGATGCGCACGGGTTCGTGCTGCAGGACTGGCAGAAGGTGCGGACCGATTCGCTGACGATTCGCGAGTCCGCCGTGGCCCCGCCCGTGGCGAACTGACCATGAGAATACCCATGTCCGATTACATCGGCTGGCTGGCGACCGCGACGTTCGCCAGCTCCTATTTCTCAAAACACCCGGCGACGCTGCGGCGCATTCAGGCGATGGCCGCGCTGCTGTGGATGAGTTACGGCGTGCTGATTCACGCCATCCCCATCATCGTGGCCAATTTGATTGTCGCCGCACTGGCGATATTCTCGTCGTTCCGGCCGGATCCTGGCGCGGTGACCGGACCCGCGACCGCCCGCGAGCCGCTGGCGACGGACGAGGGATAGCGCGTCAAGACGCCGCGCGTTCAACCCGTTTCGCATTGCGGGCGCCATCCTGTCCGCATGCGATGGTCCAGACGTTGTCCGTTCGGCGCCGCGCAGACGATTTATGCACCGCCTTCGACGGCTCGCGAGTAGAACCCCACCAGATCGGATTTCAATTGTTTCAACGCATCCACGTTCAGGTAGATCATGTGGCCCGAATGGTAATAGGTGAACTCGATGTTCCCGCGAAGTTTCGGTTCCAACTGCATGTGCGCCAGGTCGTACTCGGTGATGAAGAAGGGCGTTGCCAGATCGAACAGGCCGTTCGCCGCAAGCACTCTCAGCCGGGGATTCTTACGGATGGCGTCGGCTAAATCCGCGGCCACGTAGGCATCTCTCAGCGGCGGCGCTTGCGAGGGGACGGGTCCGGCTGCTCCTGGCGGACGGTGCGTGTGATCCCAATCCTGGAGCGCTGTTGCCGCCCTCGGAAGGTACGTTTCCTTGGTGGTGTATTTCAGCTCGCGATCCAGATAGTCATGGAGCGCGGACACAAATACGCCCATGATGCCGGTGCCCGATGGATCATAACCAGGGGTCTCGCCGGCGGCGTCGACATCGGTTCCTTCAAATCGCGCGTCATACCGTCCCAGAATGATTCGCTGGTCGCGCAGCAATTCCTTGCGAAAACGCGACGGGCTAACCCGCAGATTGGCTTCCTTGATGTAAGGCGCACTCAATCCCGTATAGCCCGCGAGCTTGGTGGCAATGGCGTCCACCTGCTCCGGCGGTAGATTGTGCCCCAGGGCCAGGGCCTCCGCATAAGGCCCTCGCGCAAATGCCCGGACCTCATCCAGAAAAGCCTTTTCCTCCCGCCCCTGATGCGCCACTTTCTCGAAGTGCCATGCAATGGCAGCGTAGGAGGGCAGGTTGCCGATGAAGATCGCATCGCTACCCGGGGCCAAAGTGAAATAGTTCAAAATCGTGGACATCAGAACCACGCCGTTG
>DATLVQ010000400.1:0-2209 GCA_035577325.1 Bryobacteraceae bacterium
TCCTCAACTTCAGCAAGTTTCTGGGTCTCGCTTCCGGTTATCGGAATTGACCACACTGTGGATGACTTCCCGGTGCCACTTACCGAGACAATGAATCGTGTGGAGTCCGGGAACCAACTCCCAAACGCCAATGAGGCTCTCCCCGGCTTGAACACCGGAGGCTGAACCACGCTTTGTACTTCGCCGGTCGCAACGAGCTGCAAATGAAGACCTTGCTGGTCAGCGTAGCCCAAGTACTTGCCATCCGGAGAGATGGCAGCGCCAAGGACCGGCGAATCCTGTGAGTTGGCGGTAAGTTTCCGCTGATTGAACTGCGGCAGGGGTTCGGGCCGTCGCGGAAAGATCCACGTAAAGACGGCGGTGCCGACGATTGCCGTCGCTGCCAGCAGCGTCGCTGTCACACTGGCTCGGTGACGACGAATGAATTTACCGGTGCGATAGGCGAATGTTTCTGGCCGAGCAGTGATGGGCTGATAGCGCAGATACCGCTGTAGATCTTCCGCAAAGGCTTCGATGGAGACATATCGCTCCTGCGGATTCTTCTTCAGTGCTTTCCCGACAATAGTATCGAGGTCGCCGCGGAGCAACCGGACCAGCTTGTCGGGCGTGGTGGCGCGTCTTTGAGCATTCGCCGCCGCGGCATCTTCGCTTCTCGTCGAGGCCACGATGTCCGAAGGGCGAGTAGGTTCATCATCCACGATTGCCTTGACCAAGCGCGCAGGCGTCTTTGAATCCGTGCCGGTGGGATGGCGACCGGTCAGGAGCACATAGAGCAGCACTCCCGAAGCATAAACGTCCGTGGCTGCGGTCACGGCCTCGCCCTTCAACTGCTCGGGAGCGGCATACTCTGGAGTCATCGCTCCGCCGCCTTCGACTGTAAGCGGCGCTTCCGCGTTCTTGCCGTCGCATTCCAGGAGTTTGGCGATTCCGAAGTCGAGGAGTTTCGCTTCGCCGTCGGTCCGCACCAGAATGTTCGAGGGCTTCAAATCGCGATGGACGATGTGATGGGCGTGAGCATGTGCTACTCCTTCCAAAGCATCGAGGAACAGCCGAATGCGAGCGGGGATGTCGAGTCCGTTCTGATCGCAGTAGCGGTCGATGGGTTCGCCATCGACGTAGTCGAGGACAAGAAAAGGCTCGCCGGTTGAGGACACTCCAGCATCGATGAGTTCCGCGATGTGTGGATGTGTGAGACGGCCCAGAATTCTGCCTTCGCGTTTGAATCGCTCCTCGCCGCCCTTCACCATCAGGGCGATGTTCAGCATTTTTATGGCGACCCGCCGCTCAAACCGTCCGTCGTTTCGCTCGGCGAGCCAAACGGTACCCATCCCGCCATGGCCAATTTGCGAAATCAGGGTGTAGACGCCAAGCTCCTGCCCCGCCCGGCCCTGCCCGCGCGGAAGGTGCGGCGTTTTCTCTTCCAGAAATCCTTCTTCATGGAGCGCCCGAAGCTCGCCTAGCAGCATTTCCAGTTGAGAGGCCACGGCTGGATGCTCACTCCGCAGCGCAGCGAGCCACGCGGAACGCTCGTCGTCCGCCAATTCGAGCGCCCGGTCGAGGTACGGACTGAGGGCTTGCCACTGCTCAGGGCTGAGCTTGGACATCAATTCCTCAAATCGGTAAACCTTCTCGGATGTTGCGATGGAGATAGATGCGGGCTTTTTCCCACTTTCGTTGTACCGTACGTTCGGACAGGTTCTCCAGGGCGGCGATTTCCGCGAAAGAAAATCCGCAGAAAAACTTCAGGTCCACCAGTTCGGCAAGCTTCGGCTCGACTTTCGCGAGTTGGTCCAGGGCGTCGCTGATCAACGAAAGTTCCTTGGCGTCGACGGAGTTTTGGTCAACATCCGTCTTGAGCGAAGTGATCTCAAATTCGCCCCCGCGCTTGATGGCATTGCGGCTCCGCGCATGATCAATGATTAATCCGCGCATCACGCGGGCGGCATACCCCATAAAACGCGGCCGGTCGGGAAAGCAGTGGCCCTCACGCGCGGCGATGTCGAGATAGGCCTCGTGCAGCAGTGTGGTAACGCTCAGACTTGTTGGGGAGCCTTTGCGCGCCAGCTCTCGTTTTGCCATACGGTGCAACTCGGAGTACAGAGTGCTGAAAAGCGTATCCGCGGCGATGCAATCGCCGCTTTCCGCCGCGCCGATGAGTAAGGAAATTGTCGACTCCACACGGCACACTCCTGCCGGCGAATCGCCCAGA
>DATLVQ010000401.1:0-2091 GCA_035577325.1 Bryobacteraceae bacterium
CGCCGCTACGTCTATCACGCAACGGTAGCCACCACACGTCCAGTAAGAGACTATACGGCGCGAGTGATACCTCAGCGCTCCGGCGTGCCGGTTCCGTTGGAATCCGCTCGAATCCTATGGCAGCGATGATGCGCCCCCAACGCGAGTTGCACGATTACATCTCCGAGATTTCCGAGCGCGGTGACGTTCGGGCGGGCTCTCCTCTGCCCTTGGGAACCCAGGAAAGGGGAGGAGGGGTTAATTTCGCAATTTTCAGCCGGGACGCCAGCCGCGTTCTACTGGAGTTGTTCGACCATCCCGAAGACCCAACGCCCGCCCGGGTGATCGATCTGGGTTCAGCGCGCAACCGCACCAGCGATGTATGGCACGTTTGGGTGGAAGGGATCGGTTCCGGTCAACTCTATGCTTACCGCGTGGATGGGCCTTACGAACCCAGCGAAGGACATCGTTTCAACTTCAACAGGCTTCTCCTCGATCCCTTCGCTACAGCGATTTCGAGGCTGCCCCCGTGGGATTTTGCATCGGCACGTGGATACGAACCTTCGGGGCCGGAGCAAGACCTGGCCCTCTCGAGGCTGGACAATTCCAGGTTGATGCCGAAATGTGTATTTGTCAACGAGCACTTCGATTGGCATGGCGACCAGCCGCTCCGACATCCGTGGTCGAAGACCGTCATTTACGAAACGCATGTTCGCGGCTTTAACCATTCATCCCAAGTCCAGCGTGGATCATCCGGGAACCTATCGAGGCCTAATGGAAAAGATTCCCTATTTCAAAACCCTGGGAGTGACCGCTGTGGAACTGATGCCCGGTGCAGGAGTTCAATGAAGCTTCTGTCACGAGCAGGAATCCGGAAACAAGGCAACCGCTCAGAAATTACTGGGGATACGCAGTTCGGGAGGTTTGGGCCAGCAGAAGCTGGAGTTCAAGGAAATGGTCAGGGCCTTCCACAACGCCGGCATCGAAGTGATTCTGGACGTGGTATTCAATCACACGGCGGAGGGAGACGAGCTGGGTCCGACGCTCTGTTTCCGCGGAATGGATAACGCGATCTTCTACACACTGGCGGCCGACAAACGCTACTACAAGGACTACACGGGGACCGGCAACACCGTCAACGGCAGCCACCCAGTGGTGCGGCACCACATCTTGGCCGCGCTCCACTATTGGGTGGTCGAGATGCATGTGGATGGATTCCGGTTTGACCTGGCGTCGGTTCTCGGCCGGGACGGTACCGGCAAGTTGCTATCCAATTCTCCACTGCTCGATCGGATCGCCGAGGACCCGATTTTGAGAGACACGAAGATTATCGCCGAGGCGTGGGACGCCGGCGGCGCGTACCAGGTGGGAAGCTTTTCAGAGCGGCGTTGGGCGGAGTGGAACGGCCGGTACCGAGATGATGTCCGGCGTTTCTGGCGCGGCGATGATGGGATGCTTGGTGTGTTTGCCAGCCGCATTTGCGGTAGTGCCGACATCTACACCAAGTCCGGCAAAGGCTCCGAGGGCAGCATCAACTTCGTCACCTGCCACGACGGCTTCACTCTGAACGACCTGGTGAGCTATCGCTACAAGCACAATGAAGCAAACGGAGAAAGCAACCATGATGGAACCGACGCTAACTTTAGCGAGAACTACGGCTCCGAAGGCGAGACGACTGATGCCGGGATCGAGACCTTGCGGAAAGGTCAGATCAAAAACTTCCTGCTGACTCTGCTGATCTCACGCGGCATGCCTATGCTGCTCGGTGGGGATGAATTTCGCCGCACTCAGCGCGGCAACAATAACTCCTATTGCCAAGGCAACGACATAACCTGGTTTGACTGGACCTATTTTGAACAGCATCAGGAGATCTACCGGTTTGCCCTTGGCATGATCGCCTTTCGCTGCGTGCATTCGATACTGAGCAAGGAACAATTCTATACGGACGCCGAGATCGACTGGTTCAGTCCCCAAGGAGGACTGCCCAACTGGGCCGACTCAAAAGGAAAAGAACTTGCCTGCATCATCGACTTATCGCTTGGAAGCCCGCTCCAGCACGATACTTCTTGCACGGGAGCAGGAATCTGTCTCGGGAGGGGGTTCCTTATGAGC
>DATLVQ010000402.1:0-4885 GCA_035577325.1 Bryobacteraceae bacterium
GTCCGCTGGATCTGGCTTGAGCCGGCAATACCCAATGTCCCCGCCGGCATGGACGAGAAGCAGGTCGCGGCAATCATGAGCCGATACAAGGAGCTCCAATCGATCAACATTGACAACACGATCAAGATGATCGACGCGGTAATTATGAAAATCCTCTTGCCGGTCTTCGCAAGCTTCGTCGGATATGTGTTTGGCTCACAATCGGGCAGTAAGAGTAGCGATTAAATGGCCCCTACAAGCCCTACTCGAACAGTTCCTGCTTGAACAGCGGCCGGCCGGCGAGCGCGGTATGAAAGCTCCAGATCGCGATGCCCAGGACGAGCAGCAGAGCAGCCAGGGGACTGGTTGCGTACCACACCGAAAAATTGGTCGTTACGGGCGTGCTGCCTAGCATGTCCACCATGAAGATGCCCGCAGCCAGCGCAATCAGCCCGAAGCGCACCACGACTATACCGGCGATCCCGTAAACCAGGAACTCGACCGGCACCTCGGCGATTGGATTGGCGGAAGTCAGCCATTTCATTACTGTGAAAATCAGCGTAAAGGCAGCGACGGCCAGCCACTGTCTACGCAGCATCACGCGCAGCAGAAAGATCAGGAAGAAGAAAATCAGCGTGGTCTGCACGGAATTCGGAACGTGTGCCAGCCCGGCGCCCAGCGCCTGCCGCCCTCCCATTAGATATTCGGGTGAAGGCAGGTCCGGAGAACCGCCCAGCCACGCCACGGCAATGTGGCGAAGCTCGAATGTCAGGCTCCAGATACTCCCCAGCACGAGACCGAACAGGATATCGCGCGCCACCAGTGGGTCGCGCAAGCGGCCGCTCGAAAGGCGCGTCCACGAAATAATCGCATGGGGCCAGTGTTTACGCACATACGGCTCCACCGCCAGATAAAGAGACCAGAGTACCGCGGCGATGAACAGAGCAGTGCTCGAAGCGATGATGAACAAGCCGAAAGTGCCGGCATCCGGAAAGAAGTGCCCGCGGCATAACCACAAGGCGACTAGCGCACAGAAGACAAATACCGCGAGGCGGAAAGCCCCGCGCCGGTCACCTCTTCCGGTGACATAATTCTTGCGCGCGAAGAATAGGGCGCCGAAGATAGCCAAAGCCGTCACGCCCATAAAAAACACGACAGCCGCCTTCTCCCCGCGGGTGCGCTCGTAGGGCTGCATGCGCGCGGGGCGAGTCCAGGGTCCGATTAGTAGAAAGTAGACTGGCCGCCCGCGCCAGGCTGCTGCTTCCACGCGAAGGGGGCGTTCGGTACCCGGCCACGTCCCGGTCCACGCGGCGCGTGTATCGAAGGGCGCCAACTCCTGCCAGTTCGGGTCCGCCGGCTGGAGCTTGACGGGGTCAAGTCCGGCGGCGGAGAGCAGCACCTTCCAGTCGAACGCCGGCGGCGGACCGGATTTGGCTTCCATCTCCGGCGGCATCGCTTGAAACCGCGTCAGCCGGCCTTGCGGATCCAGCTCCACATTGATCATGCCCGAGAGAATGGGCGCCGGATCGTCGGCCGTGACCACACCCGGCGTCAGCAAGGAGTCATGAAAATCGCTGGCGAAAAGATATCGCGGACTCTGTCGATACCAGAATCGAAGCACCGAAGGCCTCGCCGAGAGAGCCTCGTGCCACTTGTGCTCCGGTTTCTCTTTTTGCTGCAGGTACCGCAGGAAGTCGCCGTCGTAGTCAAAACCGGAAGCGCTGTCGATAGGCTTCGCGGCATAGCCGAAGCGCACAATCAGGTCCTGCGCGCCGGCGGCCAGAACCTCGGGGGGCTTTTCAGCGTTCAGATGTTCGAGGCCGCTGGTCTGGGCGCCGACAATCAGCACAATGACCAGTCCCGCGATGATGGTGGCTAGACACGGCACCGCGACGCGCAGCGGAATGCCGGAAGTTTCCCCCGAAGCCGCCACAATCTGCGGCGATGGCGTTTCGCCCGCGGCCAAAGCGGCGGCCAGCGGATCGCCGCCGGGCAGGGCTGCCGCGATGCTGAGTGCGGACGCCGGCCGGTTGCGCGGATCCGGATCGAGGCACCGCAGAATCACGCGCTCCACGGCGGGGTCGAGATCTTTTACCAGACTCGTGGGACTTACCGGCGTGGTTTCAGTGTGCAGCCGTACCAGCTCAGCGAGTGACGCAGCTTCAAACGCGCGCTTGCCGGTGAAAACCTCGTAGAGCACCAGTCCGAGCGCGTAGATATCGCTCTGGATGGTGACTTCCTTGCCGGCGAGCTGCTCGGGCGCCATGTAGGCGGGCGTGCCGTTGCGCACTTCGGCGCCATGCATCTGCGCGGCCAGACCGGCCAGGCCGAAGTCCGTGATCAGCACGTTGCCCCGGCCATCTAGCATGATGTTGGAAGGTTTGAGATCGCGGTGGAGCACGCCGCGATCGTGCGCTGCCGCCAGACCCGCGCAAAGCTTGCGCGCAATCTCGAGCGCTTTGACTTCGGGCAGACGGCCGATGCGCCGCAGCAGCGATCCGAGATCTTCGCCGTCCACGTACTCCATCGAGAGGTACGGTTGGCCTTCGACATCGCCCAGATCGTAAACGCGGCAGACGTTGGGATGCGAAACCTGCCGGGCAATACGGATTTCGTTGTAAAAGCGCGCCAGCGTGGTTTCGTTTTTCGCGGTTTCTTCGGGAAGAAATTTCAGCGCGACCGGCTGGCCGAGCCGCAGATCGTTGGCGCGATAAACTTCGCCCATGCCGCCCCGACCGAGCAGGGCCACCACGCGGTACCTGCCCACAAGTAGCGTACCGGGAAGGAAACGGCCCTCGTCGAGCGAACTCGAGGAGCTGGGCGTGCTGCCGGCCGGCACGGCCCCGGGCGCGCTGACCGCCGCCGTGTACGTGACCATTGTCTCCGCCACAAGCGAAGCGCCGCACCGCGGACAGAAGCGGCTGTTCTCCGGAATGCTTTCACCGCAGGACCGGCACGCGAGCATACAGTTTGTTCAATGTAGCACTAGCGCCTTGCGCTGAGGATTTCGCAACGTGCGCCGAATCGCGCGCTACTTCCGTGCGGCCTGGGCGCTGCCGGTGGCGTCGAAGTACTCGATCCAACTGGTCATCATTTCTTCTTCGCTCTTGTCCCCCCAGCGAATGGCCAGCGCCGGATCGGGGTTGGCGGGATTGTTCGGACTGTTGTCGTAATGCGCGGTAACGATCAGCTGGCTGCCCTTCTCCACACGCACCGGCTTCTCCAGACGGTATACGAGTTGCCAGTTGAAGTTGTAGCCGGGCACGGAAAGCAGGATTTCGCGCCGGCCGTCCGGGCGCACGAGTTCATAGACCACATCGTGGCCGCGGTAATGCATGTGCGGCGTGATGGAGAGCAGCAGTTTGTCTCGCTCGAAGGTGTAGCAGCGCTTCACTTCATGGCGGGCGTCGCCGGGCGGTATCCGAAAGAAGAAGTTTCGCAGATCCATGCGGCGCAGCACGCGGGCCGGCGGAGCGGGCGCCAGATAAAGGCCCACGCTGGTCCGGTCGGTCTGCGACGCCTGCGACGTTCTGGCGTAATGCACCACGAATTCGAGCTTGGAACCAGGCGGAATCCACTTCGCCGAGCCATCCGGAAACACGTCTGGCGGGCGGCCGGGCAGAAAAGAAGCCAGCGCGCCTTCCTGGAAGCCGCGGAGGTATGGAAGATCGGGCGCATCGGCAGTGCAGGCATTGTCTACAACGGGCGCGTCGGCGCGGACCCGGGTCAGCGTGCCATCGCGCACCAGAAACCGGCTCAGCGCGGTCATCGATTCGATCGATGTCGAGCCCGCATGCCGCTCATCGGCCACCACGCTCACATGAACGTGATGGACCACGCGGCGGTTGCCCGGCCGGATTTCGGCCGCGCGAATCCACCGTCCTTCGGTGAAATTCGTCGGTACGGTGAAGTGCTCGTAGGCGTCTTTGCCGGGCTTGATCTCGAAATCCTGGCCGATATCGATGACGATGTCCGGCTTGCCCAGCCGCCAGCCTTCGATGAACACTGGCGCTGCGGGCAGATCGCGCGCGTCCCCTTCGGCCGCGCCGCCATCCACCCAGGCTTTGACTGTTTCAATCTCGCTTTCCGACAGGCGTGCGTCGTTTGCGAAGCTGCCCCAGTGCGGGTCTGCGAACCACGGCGGCATCTTACGCGTCAGCACCGCTTCGCGAATCGCTTTGGCCCACGGCCGCGCGGATTTGTAATCCAGGAGCGACATGGGCGCGATGTCATCGGGGCGATGACACGCCACGCAGCGCCGGAAGAAGATCGGCGCGACGTCTTTGTTGAACGTGGGCGCGGGAGCGACGGTGGCCAGCAGGAACCCGAGCGCGACAACCTCGGCGGTCATGACCAAATCATACATCTTGTAGAATGGGCAATTCCCGCCGGTGCGTTCCCTACTGGCCGGAAAAGCCTATTCCACATGCCAAAACTTCGCTGGGGTGTTCTCGGTGCCGCCGGGATCGCCGTCAATAAAGTCATTCCCGCCATGCAGCGGGGCGCCGACACGGAGATCACCGCCATTGCTTCGCGCGATTTGGCCAAGGCCCAACGCGCCGCGCGCGAGTTGGGCATTGCCAGGGCTTACGGCTCCTATGAAGAACTGCTCGCCGACCGCGACATCGATGCCATCTACAATCCGCTGCCGAATCACTTGCATGTACCGTGGTCCATCAAAGCCGCCGAAGCCGGCAAGCATGTGCTGTGCGAAAAACCGATCGGGCTCTCCATGGACGACGCCAAAAAACTTCGCGACGCGCGCGACCGCACGGGCGTAAAGATCGGCGAAGCCTTCATGGTGCGCACGCATCCGCAGTGGATTACGGCGCTGGAACTGGTGCGCGGCGGCCGCATTGGCGACCTGCGTTCTATGATGGGCTTCTTCAGCTACGCGAACCCGGAC
>DATLVQ010000403.1:0-3139 GCA_035577325.1 Bryobacteraceae bacterium
CGGATCGGGTGCAGCACATGTTTTACCGCCACCTTGACGCCGGCGATGGCCGCGTAATCGAGGCGCTCTACCGCGATATGGACCGCCTGGTGGGTGAAACGTGGAAGCACGTGGATAGCGACACGGCGCTGTTCGTATTGTCCGATCACGGCTTCTGCTCATTTCGCCGCGGCGTGAATCTGAATGCGTGGCTGCACAAGAACGGCTATCTGGCTTTGCTCGATGGCGCCGGCGAGAGTGGGGATTATTTCGAGGGCGTGGACTGGAGTCGCACGCGCGCCTACACCTTTGGCCTCGGTGGGCTCTATCTGAATGTCAAAGGCCGCGAGGCCAGTGGAATCGTGAGTCCGTCGGAAGCGGGTAAGCTGAGAAAAGAACTGATCAAGAAACTCAGCGGTCTGCGCGACGAAGAAAAAGGCCAGATTGGCATCCGTACTGTTTACGCCGCGGGCGCGCTCTACCAAGGCCCGTATCTGGACGCCGCGCCCGATCTGATTGTTGGTTACGCCGCCGGCTATCGCACTTCCTGGGAGGCCGCCGTCGGCAAGGTCAGCGCGCGCGTGTTCGAGGACAACAGGAAAGCCTGGAGCGGCGATCACTGCGTCGATCCCGTACTGGTTCCCGGTGTGCTTTTTTCCAATCGCAAAGTGGACGCACAGGACCCCGGCATCGAAGACATGGCGCCCACGGCGCTCGAGTTGTTCGGCGTGCAGCCGCCTGCCTGGATGGAAGGTAAATCTGTCTTCCGTTTTGCGTGAACCGTCGGACATACGATTCGCGGCGCTTCCGTTTGTATGCCTGGTATTCCTTGTCAGCTGCGGCATCACCGGCTCGCAGAAAAATATCCCGCGCGTGATTGTGCTCGGCGTGGACGGGATGGACCCGCAATTTGTTCAGAACCACTGGAGCGCGCTGCCTAACCTCGAGCGTCTTCACCGCCAGGGGTCCTTCAAGGCGCTCAAGACGTCGACGCCGCCGCAAAGCCCTGTAGCCTGGTCCACCTTCATAACCGGTATGGATCCCGATGGCCACGGCATCTACGACTTCGTTCACCGCGATCCCAAGACCTACCTGCCGTTTTCGTCGATGAGCAAGACGGAGGAGCCGCGACACACGCTCTCGCTCGGCCCTTATCTTTTTCCGCTCTCAAAGGGACAGGTCAT
This sequence comes from Bryobacteraceae bacterium, assembly GCA_035577325.1. Taxonomy (GTDB): domain Bacteria; phylum Acidobacteriota; class Terriglobia; order Bryobacterales; family Bryobacteraceae; genus QHXW01. The sequence continues at coordinate 1,164 of DATLVQ010000403.1, forward strand.
CGCGCTGCGCCGGGGCAAAGCGTTCTGGCAGATTCTGGCGGACCACAATATTCCGGTCACCATGATTCGCATGCCCACGAACTATCCGCCACTCGAGGCCGGAAAGGCGATTGCCGGCATGGGTACGCCCGATCTGCGCGGCACATTTGGCACGTTCGCATTCTATACCGACGACCCCGAAGAGATTTCGCGCAGCGTTTCCGGCGGCCGGATCGTCAAGGTGCCGATATTCCAGAATCGGGTAACGCTGCCGATCGAAGGTCCGGTCAACTCGCTGCGCAAGGACCATCGCGCGTCGTCGGTTGATCTTACCGTCGACGTCGATCCGCACGAGCCCGCAGCCCGCCTGGCCATTGGCGATTCGTTGGCCATTGTGCGGCAAGGCGAGTGGTCGGACTGGCTGCGCGCCGAATTTCCCCTAATTCCGGGGCTTGCCAGCGCGACCGGCATGTTCCGCGTCTACGCCAAGCAGTTGCACCCCCGCTTCGAGCTTTACACATCGCCCGTAAACATCGATCCCGAAGCGCCTGAGCTGCCCATTTCCGCGCCCGCCAGTTACAGCCGCGAGGTGGCACGCGCCACTGGAAGGTTCTACACGCAGGGAATCGCCGAGGACACCTCAGCGCTACGTCAGGGCGTCTTCAGCCTCGCCGATTATCTTGCGCAGAGCCGGCTGGTTTTCGAAGACGAGCATAAGCTGCTCCGCTACGCCCTCGCCAACTTTCGACAAGGGATGCTGTTCGTCTATTTTTCCAGCATCGATCAGAATTCGCACATGCTCTGGGGCAAGCATGAGCCAGAGCTGCTGCAGACTTATCAGGCCGTGGACGCGGCCATCGGCGAAGTAATGGCGGGCGCACGCGGCGCGGATCTGATCGTGATGTCCGACCACGGCTTCACTAGGTTCGACCGCGCCTTCAATTTGAACACCTGGCTTTGGAAGAACGGTTACCTCGCGCTAGAAGGTGGTCCCGGCGAAGATGATGTGCCGTTCGCGCGCGTCGATTGGTCGAAGACAAAGGCCTATGCCATCGGGCTGAACGGCCTCTATCTGAACTTAGCGGGCCGCGAGATGCAGGGGATTGTCGCACAGGGCGCCGGCCGCCAGGCGTTGTTGCGCAGGATTAGCCAAGAACTTATCGCGTTTCGCGATCCCGTGGGCGGCCGTCAGGTGGTAGAGACCGTATCTTCGCCGGAACAGTCGAATGTCGCGCCCGATCTGATCGTGGGCTACGCGCGCGGCTACCGCGGCTCGTGGCAGACGGCGCTGGGCGGGGTGCCGCCGGATCTGATGGTCGACAATACCGATGCGTGGGTGGGCGATCATTGTATTAACGCGGCTGACGTTCCAGGCGTGCTTTTTAGCAGCGGGCGAGTGCATGTCGAAGATCCGCATCTCAAGGATGTGACGGTGTCTCTGCTACGCATGTTCGGCATTAGCGCAGGCCAAGGGATGTCGGGCCGCGATATCCTGTAGCCCAGGATCACCCGCGTTATGGGATCAGCGGGTTCGGGAGCCGACGTGGCGTCGAAAACAAGTGTGAAACTGAACAAGGTCATCTGCGAGCGCGCCGCGCTCATCGCCCGGCAGGCCGGCTACAGCTCGACCGAGGAATTCATCGAGCACGTCCTCGAAAAGGAGCTGGCGCACTTCGAAGAATCAGACTCGAAGGAAGACGTCATCAAGAAACTCAAGGGCCTTGGTTACCTGGAGTGACGGAGATCGATTTCGGCATGCCCGCTCTCGCGAGCCTGGTTCCCATCAGTATTCTTGCGGGCATTGGCATGCTGCTGGTGTTCCGCCACACTTCGGACCAATCCGCCGTCCGCCGCGCAAAGAGCCTGGTCACCGCGCATCTTCTCGAATTCAGGTTGTTCATGGACGAGCCACGGATGATCTTGAAGGCTCAGCGCGATCTGATCGTTGCCAACGGGCGTTTCCTGAAAATGATGCTGCGGCCCGTGCTGGTGCTTGC
>DATLVQ010000404.1:0-14947 GCA_035577325.1 Bryobacteraceae bacterium
GACACCGCTCGAGACTACCTTGCGAATCCGAAAGTTTCCCGAATCCGCGATGTACACGTTGCCCTTGGAATCAACGGCCACATCGGAGGGCTGGTTCAACAACGCCTTGGCTGCCTGGCCGCCGTCGGTAAACCCTTGGATGCCGCGGCCGGCAAAGGTTGTAATCTTCCCGGAGGCGTCAACCTTCCGGATCCGATTGTTATCGGTGTCGGCGATGTAGAGGTTTCCGCCGGCATCGAGTGTGATGCCATCGGGCAGGTTCAGGTATGCGTCGGTTGCCAGTCCTCCATCCTTGACGTCCGAGCCTGCAAACGCGGTGATTATGCCGTCCGGCGCGATCTTCCGCACACGAAAATTTCCCTGATCCGCTACGTAGATACTCAGATCCGCAGCGATAACCATGGATGCCGGGTTGGCCAGCATTGCGTTGGTTGCCGGACCGTTGTCTCCTCCGTAACCCAGCGTGCCGTTGCCAGCGACCGTGCTGATCAAGCCGGTGGTTTTGGCAATCTTGCGGATTCGGTTGTTGTATTGGTCCGCGACATAGAGATCGCCCTTGCTGCTGAAGGCAATCGCGAACGGGTCGATGCCGGTCAAGGTAGCGGCGACGCCATCGCCTCCGTAATGAAAGCTCCCGTTGCCCGCAATGGTGCTGATTTTTCCGTCTGACGTGACTTTGCGGATTCGGTTGTGGTCGTAATCGGTGAAATAGAGATTCCCCGCCGGATCAACCGCAACGCTGGTGCAGGTGCCGATCTGAGCGGCCGTCGCGAGCCCGCCGTCGCCTACGTATCCGGAAGTGCCATTGCCCGCGACCGTGGTAATGACGCCGTTGACGCTTATTTTACGGATGCGATAGTTTCCTTCGTCGGCGATATAGAGATTACCGCTGGTGTCCACGGCGACCGACCGCGGGTCCAGAGATGTGGCGGTGGCGAGCGCGCCGTCTCCAACGTATTGCAGATGGCCGTTCCCCGCGATCGTTGTGATAACGCCGCTCACATCGATTTTACGGACACGACTGTTGCCCTGGTCAGCCAGGTATACATTACCGGCTGCATCGATCGCCAACCCTCGAGCGTCACTGATCGCAGCGTGGGCGGCTTGCCCACCGTCACCCGCGAAGAATGCCCCTCCGATGCCTGCGAAGGTTGTGATGACGCCGGAGCCATCCACTAGTCGAATCCGTGAATCGTCAGTGTCGCTGATATAAACGTTGCCAGCCGCATCAACGGCCACCGCGCTCGGGCGCCGCAGAAGGGATGCGAGGGCCGGACCGCCGTCACGCAGGTGATCAGTACCCGCGACCGTGACGATGGAATAAGACTGTGCGAAACCGAGGTCAATCGAAGCGAAAAACAATATGCAGACAGCGACGAGTTTCGAGAACATTCATCCCCCCTCGTCCCGAAACTCTCAGCTGACGGGCGCTAGAAGCGGTCATTCGCCGATGCCGCAATCCAGATACGATACCAAATTGATATCAATTCACAATCAAATAGCTCTTTCAAAAACAAGAAATCGGCCATTTGGTTAAGGAAATTGAATCAGTCGAGGCCCATGCGCCTGCGTTTAGGCGCAGCCGGGAGGGAGGCGGGCGCAATGCGCCCCAAACAGCGAGACGACGGAACGGACCTCCCGCGGGTTCGCGGGTACGATCTCGGCCGGGAGACCGCCATCGTCCAGCAGGTTAGGAGGCAGCGATTCACCTCGAGATCGTCAAACCGCCAGCATTTGTTCCTTAGAATGCGAAGGCGACCGCCAAGTTGACGTGGTCGCCGCGCTCATTAGCAAAAGATTGGTTGCGAAAATCGGTGAGCAGGCGGCGATACTCCCAGGCCAGCGTCACGGCCGGACTCACTTTAAACATAATGTTGCCCATGTACGTCTGATTTTTGGACCGGTTTCCAACAGGCAGTTGACCGGCATTTGGGACCTCGAGACCGTAAGCCAGATTGGCTTGCCACCTTGAGTTGAAGTTGACCTGAGCCTGCGCCCAGCCGCCGTGCGCTTCTACGCCGTGTTCGCCCCGCGTTCCGGGCGGCAGAACCACCTCCCCACTCGTGGCACTGAAAATCCCGAGCGCTCTCCCGGTGAAAGCTTCTCCGGTGAAGACAAGAAAATGCGTGACCGGCAGTGTGTAGTCCAGGGACACACCCCACGAATCCACGGCCGTCTGCACGTTCTGGCCTGCGACCGTGCCGAAGTTCTTCCCGCGGCCGTAGTGGGCGCTCAACCCCAGAGTGAACTCCCGGTCGTCATACCGCGTGGTCCAGCCAGTCCGGGCATCCAAAGCCGGCATTCGACCGCGCTCGCCGATGGATGGAGTACGCAGACTGGCAAAGGTCGTGGTCGAATAGTCGCCGATATTTGGATCGGCGGCGGCGATCTGCCAGAGCACGCGCGAGGAATCGCTCATGGAGGACCGATACTCGGCGCGCAATTGCGGCGTGCGTATCCACAGGTTTCCGGACGCGGAAAAGCCTGGAATCCCATACTCGGCGAGCGTCGTGGGATTCAATGGGGAAAATACGGACCAGTCCTGTCCCGCTTCAATCGAAAATTTCTGCCAGTCCATGCGACCGTATGCGAGGCGCAACCTAAACATATCCATATCGATTCCGTTGGCGAACCCGGCTTTCCCGCCCATCAGGTCAACTTCGAACAGCCCGCTGAGGTTGGCACTGCCTACCTGGTTCCCCTGATAGCGAAGCCCAAAGCGGCTCTGCCGGGCCGTCATGCCGAAGTTCTTGTCGCCGCCTGACGGATCGGAGCTCTGCTTGGTCGTAAACAGCGGAATATCTTGATTGTTGGTGCCGGCCGTGTTGTAAAAGGAACTCAACAGGAGCGTGCCGTAGATGGTCACGGGCACTTTGCTTTGAGCCACGACTGCCGGGACCGAGCTTGTCTGCCGGGTCTTCGCGGGTGGGGAACCCGCGACGACTCCCGATGTTTCCGCGTCGGCCACCACTGCCGCCGGCGGTCCAGCGGATTCACTGCCCGACAATCGCGCGAGCTCCGCTCCGGTCAGGATGCCCTTCTGTTGCAGAATGGCGGCCAGCCGGTCCACGCGCTCCCCTGCGGCCGCCGATTCCACTTGCGAAAGTTCAGCGGCCGAGATCGTACCCTTCTCCGCCAGAATACGAGCCAAAGTACTCGCAGGTTCGGAAGCCGCCGAAGCGGTTACGGCCAGCAAACACGTCACGAGCGTGTAAATCGAAAGCCTCATTTCGTCCCTTTCCAGAGGGGCAACGCCGATGAAGCGAGGTGCGCAGCTCCATGGTCCGGGACCCTCCGTAAAAATGTATGTTGTCGAGCGCCCTTAGCAATCCGCGTTAGTTCGGAACAGACATTTCAGAGAGTATACATACGGGACTGAGCATCGGCACTAACCTAAATATGCTATTGCTGACCCGCTCAAACCGGTGTCGCCATCGATTGGGCGGCTTCAACTGGAGGTCATGACGCTGATGAAGGGGCGATACAACGAACCGGCTGGGGCTTATCTTCCTTCGATCCTCTTCTAGGTCGCGGGCGCGTCGCAGCCTTAGCGTGCCAGGGTGTCTGAGATCTCACCAAACGCGGGGCGCCGCCACAGGGTCGATTCGGGTGGCGCGGCGGGCTGGGATGTAGCTGGCAGCCAGGTAGCCTCAGGCGCCCGGCGGAATGTTATATACTGCCTGCTCCGGAAACGACATGAAGCGAAATCTCTCTACCAACTCTTCGACAACGCGCCACGCGCGGCTGTTTACGCGATGCACGCTGGCCATCTGCATTCTCGCCGCCAGTGCGGTGGTGCTCGGCGAGGAACTTCCCACAGCCAAGCCCGAGTCGGTGGGGCTTTCTTCGGAACGGCTGGAACGGATCGCCGCCGCGGTGGATCGCAGCATCGCGGACAAGCGGATTGCCGGCGCGGTGACGCTGGTCTCACGGCGGGGGAAGGTGGTGTGGCTCAAGGCGCAGGGCATGGCGGACCGCGAGGCGGCCAAACCGATGCAGACGGACTCCATTTTCCGCATCTGCTCGATGACCAAGGCCATCACCAGTTTGGCGGTGATGATGCTCTACGAAGAAGGTCATTTCCTGCTGGACGATCCGGTGTCGAAATACATTCCAGAGTTCAAGAATCCGAAAGTGCTGGTGAAGCCGGCGTCCGGGCAGCCTTACACGATTCCTGCCACCAGAGAGATCACGATTCGCAACCTGCTGACGCATACCTCGGGCCTGACCTACCACTGGAATCCAGAGTTAGGCAAAACGTATCAGGATGCCAATGTCGCGCACGGCATTCTGCCGTACGACGGCACGATTCGCGACAACGTGAAGCGCCTGGCGGGTCTGCCTCTGCTCTTCAACCCGGGCGAGCGGTGGGAGTACAGCCTGGGCGTGGATGTGCTGGGCTATTTGGTTGAAGTGGTTTCGGGCACGACGCTGGATGAATTTTTCCGTACTCGCATTTTCGCGCCGCTGGGCATGAAGGACACATATTTCTACGTGCCGGAGAACAAAGTCGCCAGGCTCGCCGCCGCGTATACGTGGTATCCGGAAAAAGGACTGGGCCGGTTTCCGGACGCTCCCATCACAGAGGGAACGTTCGTTTATTCCGCCGATTATCCGTATCGCGGGCCGAAGAAGCTGTACTCGGGCGGCGGAGGCCTCTCGTCCACCGCGGCGGACTACGCGCGCTTTTGCCAGATGATGCTGGACGGCGGCAAGGCGGGCGGCACGCGCTTAGTCAGCCGCAAATCAGTCGAGCTGATGACGCAGGATCATCTGGGGAAGATCGGCCCCGATCAGGGATTCGGGCTCGGCTTCGGCGTGGATGGCGTGAAGTCGCCGCTGTCGGAACTGGGCTCGCCGGGACAATACAACTGGGGCGGCTTTTTCTACACGGCGTTCGTTATCGACCCGAAGGAGCAGATGATCACCGTTTTCATGGCGCAACTGCACCCGACCGGCGATTTGACGCTGGACAACTTATTTCACGCGCTGGCGATGCAGGCGATCGTGGACTGAAAGGGCGGCTCCTCGTTTACGCGAGCAGCTTGTTCACGACTTTGCCGCCGACGTCGGTGAGCCGGAAATCGCGGCCCAAGTAGCGATAGGTCAGGCGGGTGTGGTCGATGCCCAGGCAGTGCAGGATGGTGGCTTGCAGGTCGTGAATGTGGATGGGGTCTTCGACCACGTTTAGAGCCAACTCGTCCGTCTTGCCGATGACCTGGCCGCCTTTTATGCCACCGCCCGCGAGCCACAAGCTGAAACCATTGGGGTGGTGGTCGCGGCCGGCGTTATCGGCTTCTTCAGGGCGGCGAATTTCGGACATCGGCGTGCGGCCGAATTCACCGCCCCAGATTACCAGCGTGGAATCGAGCATACCGCGCTGCTTGAGGTCGTGGATGAGGGCGGCGGCGGGCTGATCGGTGGCGCCGCAATTCTTGACGATGCCCTTATTAATTTCGCTGTGATGGTCCCAGCTGGCGTGCATGACCATGACGAAGCGCACGCCGCGCTCGACCATGCGGCGGGCCAGCAGGCAATTGGTGCCGAACGCGCGCGTGGCGTCGGCGTGGACGCCATAGGCGTCGAGCGTAGCGGGCGATTCTTTCGAAAAATCCAACAAATCGGGAGCCGACGCTTGCATGCGAAACGCCAGCTCATAAGCGTGGATGCGGGATTCGATTTCATGATCCCCGGTCGCCTGATAGCGCATGGTGTTCAGATCGCGGAGGGCGTCCAGGCGGGACCGCTGGCGCTCACGCGAATAATCGGGAGGGTTCGAGAGGTAGAGGATGGGGTCTCCGGTGCTGCGCAGCACTGTGCCGGCGTAAGTCGAGGGCAGGAAACCGCTGGCGTAGTTGTCGGTGCCGCCGCTGGTGCCGTTGCCGGATGCGAGCACCACAAAGCCGGGCAGATTTCGCGATTCGCTGCCCAGCCCGTAGATCACCCACGATCCCATGGCGGGCCGACCGACGATGGTGTGGCCGGTGAACAGGAGCAACTGGCCGGGGTGGTGATTGAAGGCCTCGCTGTACATGGAGCGGACCAGGCATATGTCGTCGGCGCAGGTGGCCAGGCCGGGCAGGACATCGGCCAGCTCCATGCCGCATTTACCGGCGGGACGAAAAACGCGCGGGCTGCCCAGTACCGAAGCCGTGGGCTTGATGAATGCCAGCTTGAGATCCTTGGTGAGCGACGGCGGCAGCGGCTTGCCGTTCCACTTCTGCAAAGCGGGCTTAGGATCGAACAGGTCCATCTGGCTGGGCGCGCCTTCCATAAACACGAAGATCACGTTCTTGGCTTTGGCCGGAAATTGCGGCGCGCGCGGCTCGAGCGGGTCGGTGGCGGCCTGGCCATCAGCGGCGAGCAGGTGCGCCAGCGCCATACTGCCCATGCCGATGGAGGCCTGGCGGAAAAAGTCGCGGCGGGTTTTGTGGGCGTTCATGCTACTCCCTCACGATAAATTCATCCAGATTCAGCAGCACGCTGGCCACGCTGGTCCAGGCGGAGCGGTCACCGAACCTTGCGCGCTCCTGATCGAAATACGAATGCAGACGGGTGACTTCTTTATCGGCGGGCTCGCGGTCGAGCGCCAGTTCGTACATCCGGGTTAGCGCGCGCGAGAAATCACCCGCGTCCGCGACGCGCTCGCCCAGCGCTTGCGCGGCTTCGAAAAAGACCGGGTCGTTGAGCAGATTCAGGGCTTGCAGCGGCGTATTAGTGCGCAAGCGACGGCACACGGTCACGTTGCTCTTAGGCGCGTCGAAATTGGACAGCAGGGGGTAAGGGGTACTGCGCTGGAAAAAGATATAAAGGCCGCGGCGATAGCGATCTTTCCCCGCGCTCTCCTCCCAATTGCCGCCACCGTAGCGCAGCTCGGATACACCTTTGGGCTGTGGAGGGCGCACGCTCGGGCCGCCGATTTCCGGATAGAGCAGTCCCGAAACTTCGAGCGCCTCGTCGCGAATCAACTCCGCCGGCAGACGCAGGCGCGATTGCCGCGCGAGAAGCGAGTTGTTCGGATCGCGGTTGTCGAGCTCGGGCCGGGCCTGTGAAGACTGCTTGTAAGTGGCCGACGTAACGATGAGGCGGTGGAGATGTTTCAGGCTCCAGCCGCCGTCCATGAAGTCGGCGGCCAGCCAGTCGAGCAGTTCCGGATGCGTCGGCCGATCGCCCTGGGAGCCGAAATCGGCTGAAGTCTTGACGAGTCCCTGTCCAAAATACTCCTGCCACACGCGGTTGACGGTGACGCGCGATGTCAGTGGATTTTCGCGCGAGACCAGCCAGCGCGCGAGATCCAGCCGCTCCGGATGCTGAGTTGACAGCGGCGGCAGCACCTCGGGTACGCCCGGCTGCACTTCGATACCTGGATTCTTGTAGTCGCCGCGCACGCGCAGAAAGGTGGGATGCGGATTGGCGCTGTCGGCCACGGTCATGGCCTGTGTGAGTTGTGGGTACGACTTATACAGAGCCCGCAGCTTCTCATCCAGCTCGTCGAATTTCAGCTCTTTGTACTTCTTGTCGCCCACGGCGAAGTGATAATTGCGGATGAAATGATCGGTGAGGACGTCCCTCTCGCGCTCCGTGCGCCGCGCCGGATCTTTGCGCATGATCTTCTCACCATCGCCGCGCTCGGTGAGCTTCAGCAGACAATCCCAGGCAAGATCCCAGTCCGTACGCTCGCCAGGGTGCGCGGCGGCGCGCAGCATGTCTTTCTCCCAGGCAGGCTGCAATTCGGGAACGTGATATTCCTTCAGCAGCGCATCGCGTTTGGCGCGATATTCGGCTCGCGTCGCCAGCCACGGACCAAGTTCACCCGGCATGGGAGCGTCGATGTCAACTTCTTCGAGATTGTCGAAAAACGCCGACAGCCGGTAGAAATCTTTTTGCTTGATGGGGTCGAACTTGTGGTCATGGCACTGCGCGCAGCCTACGGTAAGGCCCAGCCATACGGTGCCGACTGTGGCCGTGCGGTCGACCAGATTCTCGAAGCGGAACTGCTCGTTATCCACGCCGCCCTCGCGATTGGTCAGGGTGTTGCGATTGAATCCGGTGGCGACTTTCTGCTCGGCGGTTGCGGACGCCAGCTCGTCGCCCGCGATCTGTTCGATGGTGAAACGGTCGAACGGCATATCGCGGTTGAGCGCGTCGATGACCCACTCGCGATAACGCCAGGCGTATGGCCGCGACCAGTCTTTCTCATATCCATCGGAATCTGCATAACGTGCTTCGTCGAGCCATTGCCGGGCCCACTTTTCACCGTAGTGGGGAGACGCGAGGAGGCGGTCTACCTGGCGCTCGTAGGCGTCCGGGCGATTGTCGGCGAGGAACTCGGCCAGTTCTTCGGGAGTGGGGGGCAGGCCAATCAGATCGAGGCTGAGGCGGCGCAGCAGAACGTTCCGGGGCGCCTCGGCCGATGGCGCGATTCCTTCCTTGCGGAGGCGATCGCGGACGAAGGCGTCGATGGGATGCGGTTCGGTACCGGGAACCGATGGTTTCACGATGGGCTGAAAAGACCAGTGCTTCGACGCGGGCGAGGTGGTGGCAACGGTGCTTGCCGGCGGCGCGGCGTTCCACGATACGCCTTGATCGATCCAGGCGCGCAGTAAACCGATCTGTTCGGGCGAAAGCTTCGGGCCGACAGGGGGCATGGCGATGACGCCGGGCATACCGGCGACACGCTGGATGAGCGGACTCCCTTCGCTGTTACCCGGTACTGCCGCGGGCTTGGCGGAATTGCCGCCCTTCAACAAGGAGGCGCGATCATCCAGCCGGAAGCCGCTCTGTTGCGCGGCCGGACCATGACAGCCGATGCAGCTGGCGCGAAGGAGGGGCTCGATGTCGTTGCGGAAGTCGATGCGGCGCGCGGCCGCGGGGGGCAGTTGCGCCAAGGCCGTTGCGGCCATGACGAAGAAGCATAGCGTAACGTCTCGCATTCTGAGAGGGCTTCCGGGCGAAAGCGCCGGCCACCATAAATTAGGGTATACCCACGGGAGCCGGCCGTGGAATCTTGTCACCCGATCGCGCCTGATGTCTATGTACGTGCGTTGACAAAGCGCTGCGCTCGCTGTGAGCACGAGATCCATTCCATGCCGCTGCCGAAGACATTGTGGATGCGCTCGGCCAGCGCGGTGAGTCCCTCTAATCCCAAGCCCGTTCCCTGAGTGTAGAGCGATTGCCAATGGGTCAACAGCACCACCGGATGGCCGGACTCGATTAGCTGACGAATCCGGCCAGTGCGGCCGTCGGCGGATAACACGCGGTCGATATTGTCGCTGATGAATTTTTGCCGCTCGGCGCGCGTGGGGCGCTCCATGCTCCAGAAGAGGTCCGCGAAATTGGCGGGCACGCTGACAACGGACTGGCCTCGCTCGGGCGACTCGTACTCGATCGACAACTGGCGCGGCGGCTCCCATGAGGTGCTGTATAGGAAGTACCAGGTGAGCTTGCGCTTGAACACATTCCATTGCGCTTCGCCCAAAGCCCGGGCGTATTTCTTTTCCACGTCGATGCCCGAGACCCAGGGCGATGTGATGCCATTCGAGTTCAGCCCGACATTTTGCAGAATCTGGAATGCGAGGGTGAAGTACTCGACAATTTCCTCGATCGGCGCGCGCGTGATCCACACGTCTTCGTAGATGTGCTGGTAATCGCCTGTCTTGAGATTGTAGGCCCGCAGATGGGTAAGGAATTCAGGCGTGATATCGAAACGCAGCGCGATACGCTCGCGCACGATCTTCAGGAAGGCATCCAAATGATCCTGAGGCACGCGTTTCAGGGACTTATCGATGCGTCCCAGGCAGCTCGGCATCGGAATGATGGTGAGTTTCCCGCGAAGATTGAATCGGTCGAAGGTATCGGCCACGCGCCGGGTGAATTCGGCGGGAACCAGGAACGGCGTTTCGTAACCGGGCAGCTCGTAGAACAGCGGGTCTACTGGCGATCCATCGTCGATGATGAGCGAGAAGGGGATTTTGCCGGACGTGCCTGGCGGCTGCCTGGCGGTTTCCTGCGCGAGCGCGTTCCCGGCGGCGGCCGAAGATGCCGCCGTGGCGGCTCCGGCGAGTTGGAGCATCTCACGGCGGGTGGTCTTCGAGACTGCTTGGTTGTTGCTGTTCATGACTGTACCTCGGTTTCCGCCTAGTATATCTGGCGCGTACGCAGTAATCTCCAACGTCGAGGCGCGGAGACGACGAGCAAGGAATAGATCAATGCGCGCCTCCAGGGTGAACAGCCGAGTCGAATTTAATCGAGAATCAAGAAATGCATCCAATTTCACGAAGGAAAGTCATATCGGGCGCCATGGTCGCGCTGCCTCTTAGCGCTGCGCCACCGCAGGTCTCAGGCCAACCGCACGCGGGCGGCAAGCTCAAAGTCGTCGTCTGCGGCGGGCATCCCGGCGATCCGGAGTACGGGTGCGGCGGGACGATCGCGCGCTACACGGAGATTGGACACGACGTCGCGCTGCTGTATTTAAATCGCGGTGAAAAGGCTTGTTCGGAGACGAGCCCGAATGCCGGCAGCGACGTGCGCGTCCCGGAGGCGCAGAAAGCCTGCGGCATTTTGAAAGCACGCGCCGTTTTCGCAGCGCAGTGCGATGGGCACGCGATCGTGGATAACGCCCGTTACGACGAGTTTCGAAAACTGCTCGAGGCCGAGAAGCCCGACGTCTTGTTTACGCATTGGCCGATCGATGGCCATCGCGACCACCGCGCGATTTCCGCGCTTGCCTACGATGCGTGGCTGCGCCTGGATAAGAAGTTCGGATTCTATTACTACGAAGTTTCGAACGGTGAAGACACGCTAATGTTTTCACCGACGGATTACGTGGATATCTCGCGGAGTGAATCCCAAAAGCGCGCGGCATGTTACGCGCACGCTTCGCAAACGCCGGACAAGTTTTATCCGCTGCAGTCGCAGGTGACGCGTTTCCGCGGACTAGAGAGCGGCTACGCACAGGCGGAAGGTTATATCCGCCACGCGCAGAGCAGGAGCGGCGTTCTGCCGTGATTCCAGTTCCTCGCGCATAGCCCATACCGGTGCTGGGTGGGATCCCGAAGTGATAAAGTGGACGAAAGGAGAAATCGATGGCTCAATCCACCAGACGTGATTTCCTGAAAGCCGGGGTAGCGGCCACGGTACTGTCCGGCATGGGCGGAGCGGCGTCGCTGGCACAAACCACCAAGCGCTCAGCCACGGACTGGGTAACGCTCGGCAAGTCGAATGTGAAGGTGACGCGACTGGCCTTTGGGACCGGCACTTTTTCCGGCCGCGTGCAGCGCGAACTCGGGCAGGCGGAGTTTACGCGGTTGGTGCGTTACGCGTACGACCGCGGCATTCGCTTCTTCGAAACCGCCGAAAGCTATCACGGCATGCCGGAGATGCTGGCCACCGCGCTGCAGGGCGTGCCGCGCGACAGCTACAAGCTCATGACGAAGTACAGCACGCCCGCATCCGGCGATCCAGCTCCCAAGATCGATCAGTTTCGCAGGCAGCTGGGCACGGAGTACATCGACATACTGTTGCTGCATTGCCTGAGGCCGCCGACGTGGTCCGCGGACTACCAGAGCCTGCAGGACGGATTCTCGGAAGCCAAAAGCAAGAAGACGATTCTGGGTTATGGCGCGTCCGTTCACGGCCTGCCGGCGCTGCGGACTTTTCCTGGAAACCGGTGGCTCGAAATCGCGATGATCCGCATGAATCACAACGGCACTAAAATGGACACGCTGGAGCCAAGAGACGTGGACGCGCCTGGCAAAGTCGATGAAGTTGTGGCGCACACCAAACAGGTGCATTCGCAGGGAATGGGCGTCATCAGCATGAAGCTCTGCGGCGAAGGCCGTTTCACGCGCGCGGAAGATCGCGATGCCGCCATGAAATTCGCCATGAACCTCGGATGCGTCGATTCAGTGACGATCGGATTCAAGAACACGGCGGAGATCGACGAAGCCATCGACCGGATGAGCCGGGTTATGAATAGCTAACTGCCGTTGGGGCGGCCCAGCTGTTATGCATCCACCCCGCGCGCGTCAACTACCGTTGAATTTTTTGATGGAAGGAGAGCCTGTAATGGGTGGAGGTGTGTCCGGGATATATAGCTTGTGGCGGCTCGTTACTCTGGCCGCGCTGCTAGCGGCGGGACAGTATGCCGTCGCGCAAGAAAAACGCTTCCTCTACGTCGCGGTTCCCGGCATTCGCAATTATGTGGAGTATGGCGGCGTCGGCATTCTGTTGTTTGATTGCGACAACGGATATCGATTCGTGAAGCGCATTCCGACCTGGGTTGTGCCGCCCGGGAAACAGCCTGAAAATGTGAAAGGCATCGCGGCCAGCGCACAGACGGGGAAGCTTTACGTCAGCACCATGAACCGGCTGGCGGCGTTCGATGTCTACTCGGAAAAGAAAATATGGGACCGGCCCTATGAAGGCGGCTGCGACCGCATGGCGATCGCACGCTATGGCCGGACGCTGTACGTACCTTCGTTCGAGGGTCCATTCTGGAATGCTGTGAATGCGGCGACGGGCGACATCATCACTAAGATCCAAACGAATTCGGGGGCGCACAACACTATCGTTTCGCCGGACGGTACGCGCGTTTATCTCGCTGGTTTGCATTCGCCGTTGCTTTCGGTGGCCGACACGGCGAGCCAGAAGGTTGTCCAGAGCGTGGGCCCGTTCGCCAATTCCATCCGGCCCTTCACGATTAACGGGAAGCGGACTTTGTGCTTCGTCAACGTGAACGAATTGCTGGGTTTCGAGGTGGGCGACTTGCGGACCGGGAAAATGCTCTATCACGTTGAGGTCGAGGGCTTCCAGAAGGGTCCAGTGAAGCGACACGGATGCCCGAGTCACGGCATTGGCTTGACGCCGGATGAAAAGGAACTATGGTTGACCGACGGCGCCAACAACCGGCTGCATATTTTCGATGCCACTGTAATGCCGCCGAAACAAGTAGCCAGTATCCAGGTCCGCGACATGCCCGGCTGGATCACGTTCAGTATCGATGGACGCTTCGCCTACCCCTCGACCGGTGAGGTGATCGATACACATACCCGGCAAATCATCGGAGCATTGCAGGATGAGACGGGCCGGCAGGTGCAGAGCGAGAAGCTGCTGGAGTTGGTATTCGACGGCGGGAAACTGGTGCGCGCCGGCGATCAATTCGGGATCGGAGCGGTCCAGTAGGTCGGACTTTTCGGCAGAAACTTTGCAAACGATCTCGCGGATTCTCTCTGCCACGATGAAACGATACGTCAGGTGGGCCATTGCGGTTGCCGGGTTCCCGGGATTGGCATCGGCTGGGACTCATGCCGGACGAGACGCCCGCTTTTTCGACCGCCGAGTAGAACCAATTCTGCGCGCCCACTGCCTGGGCTGCCACAACGACACACTCAAGGACGGTGGGCTCTCTTTTGCCAGCCGGAATGGTTTGCTACTGGGCGGCGCGCGCGGTCCGGCGATCGTACCGGGTTATCCCGATGCCAGTGTTCTGATGCAAGCGGTCCGGCAGGATGGAACGCTCACGATGCCTCCGGGAGGCAAACTGTCGGCGAAAGACATCGACACGCTAGCGAAATGGATCAAGCGCGGGGCGCCCTGGGGAACGAAACGGCGTGCCGGTGGCGCCGCGGAACTTCGCTAGAGGCGCGATCCTTTGGCAGTGACGAGTAGGTTTCGCGACCGTCAGGAGTCAACATTCGACGATTGCGGAATCCACTTGGACAAAAGGTGAAATCCCCGATCGGCGAATCCATTGCGTTCGTAGAGCCGGCGGACACGGGGGGACGAGTCCTCGACCTCGAGGTGCAAAGAGCGAATGCCGCTACCGCACAGTAATCCATTACGTAAGCGAGGGCCTTTGAACCGAACCCCCGACATCGGAATTCAGGGCGAATGTAGAATTCGTCCACAAAGGCGTTCCGGCCATGGAACTCCAGGCTAAAACCGAAGGTCAGGACCAGGAACCCGATGGCCTGCCCATCCATTTCAACTAACCAGAAGATTCCGTAAGCCGGTTGCGTGAAAAGATCGGCGAGGGCTCGCCGCACTTCGCCCGGTTGCCAGGCGACCCGATCGTCCGCGTGGAAGTCCGCCATCATGATCATAATGTCCCGGATGTCTTGAAGCGTGGCCCGGCGGAACACTGGAGCGACATCGATTGCGCGATCTGTACCCATAGGCATTACCGGCTACCACGTGTCTCCCCCAGCCGGCGGGGGCCACTGGCCAAGCATCTGTCGCAGCTGCACGATGCGACCCAGATGGTAGGCGTTATGCACCGCAAAACTTACGATCAGTTCCCGCACCGTTAGCGGTCCCGCATTCGAGCAGGGCTCCGCGAGCGATGAGTGTTGTTGCTCCAGTCCCGCCATTCCAGCGATTTGGCGGGCCTTTACAAGGCCCTCGTGAAAACGGGTAATCAGCTCCTGCCACCCTGACTGGCCGATGGCGCTCAGGTCCCGCCAACCCAGCCCAGCCCGTTCCGGGTACGGCAGGGGATCCCGCTGTGCCCATCGCAAGAAATGATCCTGCCAGTAGACAATGTGCCACAACTCGTCGGCGATGGAATGGGGAACACCGCCCGGCCTTAGTGTGCACGCATTGGCCGAAACCGCTTCGACAACGCGCGACGCCGGGGTAAACGCGGCGTTCCCATCCAGCAACCGCTGGAGTTCGTTGAGAATCACCCCCGCCGCCATCACTTGCCGGACAACTCCGGCCAGTTCCGATCTGCCTTGCGAATTTTGGCGTCAGCGTCCTTCTTCCAGTCCTCTCTGACCTTCTTGTCGTAGTTGAGATAAAGCTTGCCACCCACGATGCTCCACGCTTCCGGATCGACCGGCGCCGTGTGGCCCTCACTGACGCCGTACGCGCAGAATCCGCCGTACTGCGGGGCATAGCGTTCGGGATCCTTCTTGAAAGCTTCACGGTGGTCCGCGCTCGAGAACCG
>DATLVQ010000405.1:0-2819 GCA_035577325.1 Bryobacteraceae bacterium
CGTTGAACGGGTACGTCGTCCGGCTGGGCGCGCGGCTCGGCGTAGCGGCTCCAGTGAACCAGACATTGCATGGGCTGGTGAACCTTCTAGAGGAATCTACAAGAATATGAGGTGGAGTCTGGTAGGATCGCCCGGCAAGAGTCTTACAGCAGACTGCATTCGGTCCGGTTGAGTTTCCAGGCCACTTTTTCCATCAGCTCGCTACACGGTGTGCTCGATCCATCGCCGTGCGGTAGTATGAGTTCCAAACGCGCCGGATGCCATTTCTGCGGCGAGCCAGCGGCATGAAAACCGCTCATGGTGGCTGCCATGCAGGCCGATTGGACCAGCAGGCGCACCCGGGGAGTCTCGCTGGTGATCTCATCATGATGGTGGGCGATCACGTCATTCAGGATCGGAGAAAAATTCCATGACATGGCAAGCGAACCTCCAACCTGGCAGTGATCGGCGTCGCACAGCCTGCGTTCCGCTTTTAATTCGTCAAGATCGCCGGCTGGGGAGACATCGAGAAACGCCGCATACTCATCCGGAAACGACATGAGCAGTGCGATGCGGCCAATATCATGCAGGATCCCGGCGGTGTAACCCATGGGCCTGTCGATACCGCAGTGGTCGGCAAGCGTGTCGCACCAGAGGGCGGTGGCCAGATTGTGACGCCAGCAGCGCTGCAGAGCGAGGTTGTCATAACAGCCAACATAATCTTTCAGGGCTACCGTGACCACCAGGTCGCGCAGCCGGTCAACGCCCACCACACACAGGGCTTGCAGAATGCTCTTTACTTCGTAGCGGGCGCCAAACAGTGCCGAATTTGCCACGCGCAGCACCTGGCTGGAGAACGCCGCATCCGCCGTGAGCACGCGTGAGATCTCGCCAAAGTCGATCTTGTCGTGGCCGTGGACGAGCTTCATCAAACGGCAAGCTACCGCGGGGAAAGGTCTCAGGGTTTTTATTGCAGATGCTCGTCCAAGGTCCACCAGCTGATGCGAAGCGGCCATCCAACCTCCTAGGATCTTTCATCGACGAAGATAGGGCAAAGCTTTAACGAGGGGTTGGATCCTTTGGCCGGAAAAGCGCGGTCCGGCGCGTTACGACAGCGGGGGCCGCGTAGTCTCTCTATGGGAAGCCTTCAAAGCGGCTTGATGCGGATCTGTTTGAACTCAGTCCAATAACCGGGGCGGTGGGCTTGCAGCTCGATGTGGCCTTCCTCCACGTTCTCGAGCTGATCGTATTCGCATACCGTTTCGCCATTGATCCGCACCAAACAGCGGCTGCCCTGCGCGATTAAGTGAAACGGAAACCACTCTTCAGGCTCGATTTTCGGGTAAATTGATCGCTTGAAGTAATAGAGCGAACCCGTTGGAAAATGAGCCTCTTCGACGTTGTGCAACTGAATTTCGTAGTGCCGGCCGCTCAGGCCTTGCCCGGAGGTCCGAAACAGAACGCCACTGTTGTGATCCCTGCTCCCGCGCACGTACATTCGGAGCTCAAAATCGCGGAATTTGTCCTTGGTGGCCAGATGCCCCTGACCGTCGGCCCACAAAACCTCATCCACTGGTTCAAATCGTGGCTTTCCCTCCGAGATGAACCATTGGTTGAAATCTGAGGGGCTTTCGTAAAGCAGCCGCCACTTTTCTTTCGCGGGCAGCTCTTGAATGCGAAGGTTGCGGAATCGGATGGGATAGGAGAGGCTAGCCAGGCCCAGATAACCGCGGCGCAAACGGTGGCTCAGCTCCGGGATCTGCTCGACGTTGAGATCCTGCACCAGTTCGCCGTTGGTCCAGATGCGCAGGACGGGCCAGTCCATCAGAATGCGGAACTCGTTCCAGTCGCCTTTGCTCTTCACGTTTACCTTCAGGGGCGCAATGAGCGGGAAGATCGAGCCCATGGAATTCGGCATGGGTTTCTCGTCCTGCTTATGGAAGATTTTCATCTGCATCCCCTCCCAGGTGTTTCGGCCGTGCTCCGGGGCGTGGAAATAAATGCCGGAATCAATCCAACCCTGCACGAAGAATTCGCCGCGAAAATCGAAATTTTCGTATTGTGCGGCGGAGCGCAGCCAGGTGGGAAATCCGCCGCTTTGATGCACAACGACCGCGCCGTCACGCACGTAGAAGGCGGATTCGGGACCCTGCCGGATCGTCCAGCCGGCCAGCGTCCTGCCGTCAAACAGCGAAGTGAAGTTATCCGGGGATTGAGCGGCCGCGAGCGCGGGGGCTACAGCGGTGGTGAGGAATTTGCGGCGATTCATGGTTATCGATCAACGATATCCCAGCCGGACTGAGAAAAACCAGTACGAGGCGCGGCCCGCTGCCACAGTGAACATCAACAGTGACCAGACTTTGCTGAAACCCGCGAGTTCGCACCCGTCGGAGCCGAGGCCGGCGGCGACGGAGACGGCCTAGTCGAGACACGTCGCGATGTTAAACGGTTACGAGGCTTTGTTGGAGTTCGCGCGTTCGCGAGCTGGCCGGCGACGCAATGGGGATGACATTGCGCCGGTTTCCCTGATGCCGGATCTTGCTGGTTTCGATCAGATGTCCCAGCATCAGGCTCAGTGCGAGCAGATCGCGCAAATCGGCGGACGAGAATGCATCCGCGCGCGTGCTGAATAGCGTCAGGACGCCGGCGGTATCGTTCTGGCCCTCGATCGGAATGGCAAGCGCCGATTTCAGACCCGCCAGATCAGCTGCATCGACGGCGGGATTACCGTTGAGGAGCGGCTTCCCGTTCGCCGCCACCCATCCCGACAGGCCGCCGCCTACAGGAACCCTCAGAGACGCGAGCATGTCGGCGTGTGATCCGCAGGCGTATTCGGGCAG
>DATLVQ010000406.1:0-4459 GCA_035577325.1 Bryobacteraceae bacterium
CCATGCACGATACCCCGCCAGCTCGGGAGCGTTCATTTGATCCGCGATCTTGTGCGCTAGCTCGTGGGCGTAAGTAAAATTGTCATCCCAAAGCGCCTTCGCGAAGCGCACCTCATTTTGTCCGGCAGTGTCAAATGCCGACGCCGGAGCCGCGGTTTTCTGGGCGGATATCTGGCGTAAACTGTCATCGGCACCTTTACGGTATTCAGGATCATGTATCAGACCCAGCATCATTTGGACGAGTTCGCCGGGATTTTTGGCAGCGGCCTCAGATTGGGTCACGCCCCATGAGATTTCGGCTTTGAGCTCCGGCGGTAATCCCTCCAATAAAACGTTTGACGTGGCGAGGTCAACCAGTGATTGGCCAAGCCAAATGATCACCGCAAAATCCGTGGCGCTACGTGTACACCGTCCCATCCCCTGTGTGAGGCGCGTACGTTCCCGCGTTCTCAGAACGGGCCCCATCTTCCACCTTTCACTGAGATGGCGTTCCAGCGAATTGATCGCTTTCGGGGACTCTGACAGGATTAGAAATCGGCACTGGTCGTCAGGTAAATCAAGGCCGTCATAGCGGCCGGCGAGTGCCAGCAGAACATCAGTCTTCCCAGTGAAACCATCCAGCGTCTCGGCGATGTCTTGCGCGCCGATGACCGACGGGGCCGGTTTCATATTAGTTTTCAATCGAGCGACTCGGGCCTCCATTTGACGATCCGATGGAGCAAGCAGCAATGCGCGCCGCGTGTCTAATTCATTCCATACGCCTGATGCGATTTCGTCGGCTCGTTCGGAAGTTGTATGCACTCCGGGAACGAAGACGTACCGCCTGCCCCACTGTGGGCTTTGCGCACGAATGATGGCGATCTTTTCTATCCCGTAACTTCGCTGCAAATCACTTCCTCCGCCCAGCGTGGCAGACATATAGATTCGTTGCTTCGCTCGCTCGAAAGCCTCGTGAGTGTGTGTTGGAGGGAGGAGCGGCCGTATGGTTATTCCGTGGGCCGAGGCAAGGAATACGCAGGACTCGATATGATTCCGAATCAATCGCCACGAGAACTTGACCGAGTCCATGGTGGATTCATCCAGCGCAGCTACCACTTTGGTCAAGCAATCGGGGTGTCCGTGGATATCAGGCATCTCCACACTGCCCATCGCCGATCTGCTCAGTAATGATCGAGTCTGCGCGTCTGTGAAACCAGGCCGTAGCGCCGCGATCAGCGTTCCGAAGAGCGCCTTTTGTTTGGAAGAGCTTACGGAAACGGACCACATGTCAGAAACATATTGCTCCGCACCGTGCGCATCGTCGAAGATTATGACGTCAGATTCCCTAATGACAGGATTGATGTTGAAAAGATTTGAGTACGTCGTAACGGCTGTTGCCTCGCCGGTCCTATAGCGGCCTTCCTCCGACTTGTCCCTTCTCTCTTTATCACCTCTTACGTCAGCAGTCGAAACTCTGAGGCGTTTTGCTTCTTCGAGCACTTGACCAGCCAACTGGTTTGTTAGCGAAAGAAATGCAACTTTACGGGACTGCAATCGCCACCACTCGGCGATCAGCATTCCGACCGCTGTTTTCCCCGTGCCGGTCGGTAGTTCGAAAGCTATATCACTGACTTCGGTAAATGTTTCGGCATATTCGCGCAGCACGTCCTGCTGTGGGCCGCGCAAGTACCCGTGGGACTTGTCTCTTTCCGAGAGCTTGTAAAACAGAGCTTCCGGCGTCGCATAGGTGGTGGTGGATTTAACTGCCTTGAACTTCGGCCTGTCGCTTGTTCCCATCGAATCTCCGCTAGTGACGGCTAACGCCGGAAGGTATTTTCCGCGAACTCCCGAATTATATCGGTTGCATGCGCTGGCCGTATCTCTTTGGCTGGTCAAAAAAAAGGAAAGTCGCGAAAATCGTTGGACAATCGCTGTCGACCAGCGCTTTCAATCCTCTTATTCAGCCTCGACCAGGCGGCTGTCGCTTGGCCGCCGGAACGATAGGGAATGGGAAGTCGGCTAGGGTCCGGGCAATTTTCCTGGCTCTACGCAGATCGATCCTGCGAACACGCCGATCCTTCCGCCAAGACTGGCCAACGACTCGATGGTGAGGGTCGCAAGGTACTCACGATACAGAGCCCGAATACCTGTCGAATGTCATTCTGAGCATGGTTGCGGCGGCTGCTGTTCCACCTTGCTCTCGTTAGCCGCTACAATCAGAGGCACGGCTAAACGGATACCGTCCGAAGTGCTCGAATATCTCCAGAGCATGGGCAAGGCGTACGGAAAACTCGGTCGCAAGACGGCGGCGAAGAACATGCGGTGTGAAACTGCGAACTGCCTCAGAACCGCTGGGACGGCGTTTATTGAACGGCCCAAACGCAGCGCACGGTAAGCCAATCGGCTGTGACGGGTCGGAAGCGACTCTGGAAGAGCGAGGCTCGGATTATTAAGTCGGGTATATTTAAAGAGATCACCCTGTCGCCATCGCGCATTCAATTCCTCGATCAGCTCAAGACCCGCCTACACGAACCTATTCTTGAAATGTGGAAGGAGTGGGACGAACACGAGCCGCGCGCGTTGTATCACTTCACGAACATTGAAAAACTGAAGAAGATCGTTCGGAGCAAAATGCTATGGGCATCCGACGTTCTCAAGCTAAACGATCCAACTGAGTTTCTTTACGCGACAGAAGCAGCCAACTTTGTCTTGAAATGTAGGTGGTCTGAACTGCCGGTGAATATTTCTGATTCGTTTAGCCCACAAGGACAAGTTGGCCTCGGTAGAGTTTGGCGTATATACGTGGCTTCGCTGTGCGCGCGCTGCGATCGACTCGGCTTATGGTGGCGGTATGCCGACAGCGGCAACGGTGTCGCCCTGGAGTTCAGCTATTCGGATATTGCCGACATCGTTCAAAGGACCAAACAATTTGCGGTGATACCAATGAGATACGGCCGCCTACCGTTGCTAGATGCGACCGAGTTCATATGTGATCTCGGCCTGACTCTTGCTCATGAAGCTGATCTATCATTTGATGAAGCCAGTGAGTTCTGGAGTGAAGTATGCCTGCGAATACTTAACTCGTTATTGCGATTTAAACATCCAGTCTACATGGAAGAACAAGAATTGCGAACCATAAGCATTTGCGATGTTGCCGAACCCTGCTTCACGCGTAGACAAGATGAAGAGCTAATCCATTACATTGAACTGCCCATTGTTCAACCCGCCCTAAAGCGCCTTATCACTGGCCCAGGGGTTACGACGCACACTCGGAAAGAGTTGCGCTCCTTCTTGGATGATAATGGTTTTGGCTTGGTTGAGCTGCTTTCTGTAAACCTGCCGTTAAGATAATCCACGCAAGCGAGCTGCGGCGCTACTTACTTTGCGTCGATCAGGCGGCAACAAAACTACAGTACAGTGACACCCTTGGTAGCATGTCCGTTCGTGAAGCTCCCGGAGGCCAAGAGCTGGCGCTGCGGCAGGTCTAACCGCCGACAAAATGAAGGAGTGGCTGAACTGGTCGTGGTAGGGCAGTTCGAGTACGTGGAATGGACACCGGACAATCACCTGCGGCATTCAAGTTTCATCGCCCTCACAGGCGAACTTCCGAGCGTGCGGTCAAATTCACAACTTCACCCCTGTGCGAGCCCTCCGACTATGGCCGGATCTTGTGTCCAATCATTGGACCAACACAGTTTTATCTCGGAACAGTTAGTTGGCCTGCATGGGATAGGTTCTCCGATTCTAGGTCGGTAGCATGGGAACGTTCAGCTTGGTGGCCAAACATCGCTGTATTTCAAAATTCAACGACGAAGCGGACGAATTGATCCGCCATTGATGCCGTCGACTATCACAGGATTGCGAAGCCGAGTGGCCCCGGCTCGGCTGAACGAACAGGTAACGCCCATCATCAACGGTTGCGTTGTGGACGATGAGATATCGTTGCCTCATGGTGGTGAGTGGCTTACGGTGATCCGGTGCCTGTCAGCTTAATTGCTTGGGGACTGTACGGCGCACTGTGAGTCACCGTGACTGCGCCGCCGATAGTGCCGGTGGTTGCGGGGCTGAACGTGACCGTAACTGTGCATGCGGTCCACACCGCAAGGCTGGTGCCACACGGTGTCGTGCCGCCCGGAGTTGCTGTGTATTGGCCGCTGGCAACGATACCGTTTATGGAAAGGGCGGTGCTGTGTGTGTTAATGATTGTGATGGTCTGAGGTGGGCTGGTGGTCCCTACGCTCTGGGCCGCGAAGGTTAAGGCGGCTGGCGCGATGGTCACGGGGAGCACTGCCGTTCCCTGAAGATCGTAGATCTGAGGGGTCACGACGGAGTCATTGCTGAAGCTGACTGCGCCCAGACTCGTGCCGGGGAGCGTTGGGCTAAAAGTGATAGCAATATTGCACACCCCGCCGGCCGCGAGCACGCCACCGCACGGCTTCGTCCCGGTGCCCGCGACTGTGTAGTTACCGCTGGCTCTCAC
>DATLVQ010000407.1:0-2205 GCA_035577325.1 Bryobacteraceae bacterium
CGTGGCTATGCGCAGCAGCATGGCCGCGCGCACCACGTCACTAGGCAGCGGCGGCCCGGTGGCGCAGGAAAGATGGCGCATGATGTTGTGCTGCAGAAGCTCGGACTGATCGGCGGTCAGCTCGAATTTGATATTTCCGCCGACGCCGGTGTTGACGCCGTAGATACGCGCACCCTTGGCAATCTGCTCTTCGAGTGCGGCGCGGCCTTTGCGGATGAGCGCGCGCGAGCCTTCGGCCAGCTCGACCACGCGGCCCCGGCGGGCGGCCTGTTCGACGTCTTCGATGGAGAGCGAGCGTGCGCCTACGATAAGAGTCGCGGCAGGAGCAGGCATGAATGCCTATTCTACTGTGAACGTGCCTTTGGCTTCGCAGGTCTGATTGCCGGTATGATCGCGTACCGTGATCGCGATGGCGTAATTCCCCGGACGAATGGTTTTTTGCAGGTCCAGGTTCATGGAGCCGGGCACGTACGGCTTGGGATAAAACGAATAGCTCTTTTCCTCGGCGGCTTTTTCCTGTGCGAAAAGCACTTTGCCGCTAGGCGCAAGAACGGCGATTCCGTAGTCCACATCTACACTATTGTGCTCGCCGAACCGGTAGCCGACGATGTCGAATCGCGCCCAGAGAGTATCGCCGGGCTTATAGGCGGCAGTCGTGAGCGGCTCGCGATCGTCCTCGCCGCGGTAGAAGTGGAAATTGCGGACCGCCAATTCGCCACTGGGCTCGACCTCGTGGCCGCGCACTGCGAATTTCAATTCCTGCGACGCGGTGCCGGTTTTGTTGAGGTCGTCGGTCACCTGGATGGCGATTTTGTAGACGCCCGATGGGGCCAGCGGCGGAATCAGAATCTGATGCCGCATTTTCGGCTTCCAATTTTTGTCTTCTTCGGAAAGCGTGGTGTCGAGCACGTTGGCGTCGGTCTCGACCAGGCGCACGCCTTTGGGATCGAAAGCATCGGTTTTGTACGATAGATGGATTTTCTGCTCGTCCGAAACTTTGTAGCCGGCTACTTCATAGCTGAGAAAAATGAACTGGCCTGGGACGAAGGTGAACGAGGGTGGCACTCCGGGGCCGTCTTCCATGTCGCTGATCACAGGCTTGAGAATCGAGAGGGGCGTGGGCGCGGCGCTCAGCAGGGCGAGCGCGAAGAGCAGAAGCGGAAACGGAAACTTACGCATGGCAAGGACGCGACAGCAGCGCCTACTCCTAAACTTTACTACTTCGACTGGGATTCGTTCAGGAGACGATCGAATTTGCGTTTTTGATCTTCGTTCAGGATTTTGTAGATGCTGGTTTTGCCCGTGGCCAGCACGTCAAGATAGTAGCGGGAGAAATCGGCCAGAGCGGTGCGAAGCTGCTCGGTCTGCTCCGGCGTGAGATCCAGTTCTCTCTGCAGACGGTGAATGGAGATGTCTCTTCCGGGGTCGCTCCAGAAAGCCGCGGTGTGCAGACCTTTGTGCGCACCAAATTTCATGGCCAGCGCGCCGGCCGCAACGCCCGCCAGGAATACCAAGGCGATGGTTACAAAAAACGCCGTGCGCGGGTTTTGCATGGGCCGCGTGGCCGCCGCCATCGTTCCCATGGAATTACGGTTGGTACGAGGCCAGCGTGGCCAGCATGGTATCGGGACTTTCTCCGGCCGACTGCTGCGCCATGATCGCGGCGGGGTTTGAAGGACCGGTCGAGTACTCGGTCTCGCGCGAAATCAGATAGCTGCCGAGAATCGCCAGCGTCATAAGCGATGCGAACGCCACGCGCCTGCCGAACGCGGGTTCGAGCCAGAATAAGCTCCAGAACGAGCGCGGGCGAGTGGCCTCAACGCGCTGACTCACACGCGCGTAGAATCCGGGGGGCACGTCCAACGGCTCAGACTCGTGAATGGCGCGCAAAGCGCCGGACAATTCCAGCATCTCGCGAACTTCGGCGCTGCATTCCTCACAGGATTCCAGGTGTGCTGTGAATTCCCGCGGACTAGGCGAGCCGGAGAGGTACTCCTCAAGCCGAACCAGAATCACCTGATGCATAAGTTTCTTCCCTTACAAACAAACGATTATCATGCCAAAGCCAACCCTGTGCGGATCTTTGCCCGCTCCAGGAACTGCTAAGCCATCTAATTTACACCAGATGGCATCCCAGGCGCTGCCATTGCGCCATCATAACCAGACGCGCTACCCGGCCCAGACCCAGGCCACTCAATTTAAAGC
>DATLVQ010000408.1:0-8735 GCA_035577325.1 Bryobacteraceae bacterium
CGGCTCTCGTTACCACGACAGTCTCCTGGCTGGAGGTCATCATGCATTGGCTGTTTACGCTTCGGCAGCCCATAATCCTATGGAAATAGGTTAAGTGCGATCAAAAAAGCGCTCTCAATATTGAGAGCGCTACTGGAACGCTGAACGCTTCTTACCTTCGACCTCTCCTAGCTCCCGCGCTTCTTGCGTAGAACGAGCCCCACTACACCGAATAGGAGCAATACACCGCCCAAACACGCGCTTGTCTGCGATGCATAGCTGACCAAAAGTACTGCGATGCCGACAAAGGACAATGCATAATAAACAGCAACTTCAACAAGGATGCGCAAAGGCACGTCGTTGTCCATAGACCTCCTCTTTCTTCGCACTGCCTGCGAAACACGTCAATCGTTGGGCTGATTGCAGCGGCGTCGTAGTCGGGTTGACACGTCACGAAGGCAATGGGAAAAAGCGGGTCGCCAGAGCTAATGTCTCGATTCGGAGACGCGGGCCCTCCAACCAGGTTGCTAGGAACCACAGTACTCGGCCGGCGGTCTTTGTCAAGTCGTAGCAGGCATGCGCACGACTTAGCAGAGCACGGTCATTTGCCATCAGTGGACGAGTGTTTCCTCACGAGAAAACGCGCAATCTTTACTTCGACTGCAGTGCGCGGCTCTGCGTAACGCTCATTGCTCGTGCGCACGATCTTTCTCCGCCATTCGGCGTTTCGAGTCCTCATGAACGGGGGATAGGTGGCAACCCGTTCCACGTCGGCCGGGTAGCAGCCTTTCGCGTCGCACGTGAGCGTGCGGACGTACGCGGTGTAGTCGGGAAGGTCCTGGATCACGGCGCCGGGAAACACCATCGTGAATTCCTCCCTTAGCCGCTCAGCATCTGTGCTCGATACCCGGAACGTGATGATGTTCGCCGCGTTCGTGAAGATGGCGGTCGCGGTCTGGCGGCTCAGGCTCTCGATGGCTTGCGTCGCGATCGCCAATATCAAATTGAATTTCCTGGTCTCAGCAAGAATGGACTCGAAGTCGCCGATGTAGTTCTGCGCTTCCTCAGCGAAGAGAAGATGCGGCACTCGTTCCGATTCTGGAATGTTGCTCCGCGAAAGGGCCGCGAGCTTTTCCTGCATAACGATGAGTGATCCCAAGAGCATCGCATTGTCCGCCCCAATCGCGCCCTTCGATAGATCGCAGAGTATTATTCTCCGTTTGTCCATTGCCTCCCGGAAGTCAAAGCTCGATCGCGTTTGGCCGATTATGGCGCGGAGGAGGGGATCAGTTGTAAATGCACGGCATTTGTTGAGTACTGGTGATATGGCTTCTTCTCGAAAGGAGTTTTGCCACTGATCGTACGTGTTATGGAAAAAATCGAGGACGGCGGGATTGCGCGCCTGGGTGAGCACTTGCGTGCGGTATGCCTTATCCGAGAGGAGCTTCGGAAGCGCGAGAATAGAAACAGGGCGCGGCTGCTCGATGAGCGCATAGAGACCGTTCCTGAGGATATCCTCCATGCGCGGTCCCCAGGAGTCGGCCCAGAGCTTTTTGAAAATGCCGATGACGTTCGAGACCACGAGTCCCCGTTGATCGGGTCGTGGGCAGTCGAGCATGTTGAGCGCGAAAGCGCGCTCCTGGTCTTTGGGATTGAAATAGATAACATCGTTCGTCCGGTGCCGGGGGATGTGGTTCTCCAGAATGTCCTCGACGAGCTGCCCGTGGGGATCGACGACAGTCACCCCGTGGTCCGCCGCGATGTCTGCCGCCAAAATATTTCTCAAGAGGGAGCTCTTGCCTGCACCAGACGTTCCGAAGAGTGCGAGATGCCGGCGTCGCGCATCGGGCACGATATACACGGGCTTGCCGTGATGGTAAGCATCTTCACTACTGCCAATGAGCACGGGGTGGAGCGACATGAAAAGGGGATTTTGAAATTATAAAGTGCGGATCGAAAGAGCGTCGAGCCCCTGAATCCCCAGGGGCGCCTTCTGCGCCACCGGGGAGAGGGGACCGCTCATCCAACGGACGTGCAATTGAAGAAAATCACTCGCCCGTCACGGCTCGGCGCTTTTCTTCCGCGCCAACCGATACAAACCATACATGCGGAACCGCAGGCACGAGCGATGGGGTTCCTTGCCAAGATCCACCGCACGAAACCGTTGGTTCACCGCGTGGCGGTATTTCCACCGCCGAGGCTGCAGGATGGGCGGTTGGCGTATTCCTAACATAGGCACGGCACCTGCGCAAGGCGCAACTGATTTCTGAAAGGAAGAGAGTAGCCGACGGTGGAGTGCCTGAGCGACACGGGCGCCCCGCTCGTCGTGCTACAGTTCCTGGCCCGGACGTGTCCTCGGCAGTGGCAGCGTCACCGACACACTGTCATAAGAATTGACTTTCAGTACCCGCTCTCCAATCCAACGTCGAAAACCCGCATCATAAATGACGCTCGATAATCGGTCGTGCTCAGACAACTCGTCGAGATAAGTTTTCATCTTGTCCTTGAGATCCTTTACGGCACCCCGTCGCGTGTTGGCCGGTGCGGAGACAACCGGTAACTCAAGGGCGCGTGCGACATAGCCGTGCTCATTCCGGAAAATCCATGCGTCGAAGCGGATGGCCAGATGTGGTCGCGGACGTCGTGCCATGGCTTGGTTGAGGTTTACTATTTTCCCTTCCCTGGCATAAATCCGAAGGGGCGCTTCGGCGGTTCCGGTGGAGGTTCCATAAGCTGCTTCAGGATGTCGAACACCACCTTGAACCGCTGGTCGTACTTCTTCTCCATCTCGGCCAGCCGTTCGGCGAGTTCTTTGTGAGTGCCAAGGATCTGGCGCAGGCGTACAAAAGTCCGCATGACGGCAATGTTCACAGCAATCGCGCGATCGCTGTTCAAGACCGTGGAGAGCATCGCGACGCCCTGCTCCGTGAAGACGTAAGGCAGATACCGACGGCCGCCGCGTCCTGGCTTTGAGATCGCAATTTGCGATCTCGAATTTGAGATTCCAAATTGGAGCTTCAAAGATTCAGCCTCTTCTTTTGTGAGCTGAAACATGAAATCTGCAGGGAAGCGCTTGCGATTGCGCTTTACTGCCTCGTTGAGGCGGAATGTGGGGACTTGGTACAGCTCGGCCAAGTGGCTATCAAGCATGACCTTATGACCGCGGATAAGAAGGATTCGCCGCTCGATGATCTCAACGGGCACAAGCTCCTGGCTTGTCGATTTCTTCTTTGGCATGACTTGTGTTTAAGAGTAAGGGATTCAGCTATGGCGTCAATACCGCTGCGGCCTTTGGCAGGAGCGCTCGGAGCGTGAGGTCCTCGAATGGAATAAAAAGGTACGCGTCCCGCCACCCAGAGTGGGGGATTAAGGGATGGAGATCTTTCCGGAGTTCCTCCGCGCGCCCATGCGTCTGCGTCACGGTAGCAACGAGAAACGACTTCATGCCGGGATACTTTTGTGTGTGGCGTTGCTGTTCATGGTAGGCGACGTATCCGGCGATCTTGCTTGCCATGCGCTCGTGGCTCATGGTCGATCGATCCGCCTCCAAAAAAACATGGAATCTATTTCTTCCCTCCGGCCGCTCGGCGTGTTTGAGGACGAAATAGGCATCCGGACGGATCGGGATTGCGGAATCACTCCTGCGTGGAACGACTGAATCCCAAAGTGCAGGACCTTCCTCCCAATCGGCGAGCGCCATAGGACCGGCGCGCGTGAGTAAGAGCATGCGTGCATGGATGTCCGTGACAAAAAGAGAATGCCGGATACCGATCTCGCTGAGTTCGTGGTGCCGGAGACGTTGGTTCGCGAGATTCCGCGGAGCGTAGCCGATCTCGATCAAGACCGGCACGCCAGCGGAGCCGATAGCGTAAACCTGTTTCTGCATGAAGCGGGCGACGGAGGCGAGATAGCGGCGCTCTTTAAGTTTGAGGAGCCTGCCCCACAATGCCCGGACAGACCGGCCGGACAGTGCGGAGAGGTGGTCGATGGTCGCGATGCGCAACTGAAAAACATGATTCAGGAGATCGATGTCGCGATCCTGGAGTTGAAATCCGTTTTGCACGGGCATGTTGGATAAAGTGGTCGTGATCCCTGGTTTATGGGGTTTGGCAGGGCAAGCTCTTGTTTCCGTTGATTCTACCTCAGAAGCAGAGAGCTGATAAGAAAGGCTGTACTCTAGGAAGGGATCTAACCACGCTGTGGGCTATTTTGCCTAGTCTGTGCGCGACTCAGCCCAATAGCAAGTACCACAAAGGAAAAAAGAATACCGGCGGGGAGTTCCGGCACGGAGGTAACTTCCGAAATCGTTCCTGTGCCGGTGTAACCGATGCCGCCAAGGTATTGCAGCGTGGAACTGTCGAAGTGATCTGAATATTCGCTGAAGTAAATCTGTGCGCTGTCAGCTTGAAGACTACGCAGATATGAAACTAGATCCTCTCCGGAAAAACTTGAAAAATTTGGTACCGGCGGGTGATTGGTAGGGGTAATAATCCTCATATCATAAGAATAGAAACGGTTCGGCCCATCCTGGTTTTCCTGATCCTGCCCGAACTGGAAGTAGGACCCTGTGCTACCTGGGCCAAAATCGTAATTGCTGATGGCTGAAAACCGAGTTCGTGTAGGAGGATCGATTGTCGTTGTACCGGGACCATATGGAAGTCCTCCGGTGAGTGGTGAATCAACCTTCGGTGTTCCGAAAAACATCAGACTATCTGTCGCGTCGCCCTCCCTGTCTGTCACCCTATTATCGAAGACGACGGGCACAGAGACCTGAACGGGCGCAAAATTGGGATCGTAGGTCTTGGTCAAGTAATCGAACTTCGCGTAGACCCCTATATCAAACAAGACAGTTATTGAATCGGCGCTGAGCGTTGTCAGGGAACCTAAAAACGGCCATAGCAGTAGCGACTGGAGTCTCATTGAACAGCCTGGATGGCATGAGTATATACCAAATCTTCTGATTCGCATCACGGTTTTCCCAATTCTTCGCGAAGGCAGTTGTTTTTCGCCCTTCGAGTGCAGTAAAGTACGCACGATTACCCCATCAAGAGGAGTTTGCATGGCGATATCAGCAAACGTCATTTCGCATTGGGACCAACTCATCGAGAATTTCCAGGCGTCGTCCGTGGAATTCTATAACCTGGTCGAACGAGCCGTTGTAGCTCGGTCGGTGCCAGAGGCACACTGGACTCGCGTCGAGCACCAAGAGAGCGGGCTCGCCAGCGCAAAGCGGCAATACTTGCGCATGCATCGTGGCAAGCACGCTTTCGATATCTGTGCGGCGCCTTTTGGCACCGGATTCTTCGTCTCCTGGTGGCTGACGGAGCCACCGCTGCCATTTGGAATCCTTTACACCCTTGCGTTTTTGTTTTGCCTCATGATTGGCTTCTATATGGCCTTCGCGATCGGATTCGGCATCGGAGCGCTCATGCAAGGGTATGCATTTGGGGTTCTCCTTGGCGGGAGCTGCGCGTTTTTTGGCCTGCCGGGTTTGCTGTGGGTGCTTGGCAATGCTATGCGGCAAGGAAAGATACAGGGAGAGAGCACGGTATTGGCCATGCCGCTCATCGGACACGTCTACGAGCGAATCTTCGCACCGACGACGTATTATTCGATCGACACCGGGCTCATGTTTCAGCAGTCGGTGCATAATGCGGTACTCGAAGTGATCGATTGCATGACGGCGAACAAGGGGGTTCGCGCCCTTACTGAAACTGAGCGGAAACCCATTCTGAAGAAATTCGCAGCTTCCGCCTGAGGGGCGAAGTATGGCGTGCGAATCTTTTTCCGCGGGAGAAGCGCTCACGCGCCAGTTCTACGACTGGGAAATGCGCGGGAGGGGATGGCAGGTCTCCTCTCGCCCCGTCGCCTTGGAGCCGCCATTCCGTCCATTCTTCGGTCACTTCGTGCCGGGGACTCTCGCAACCATTGTAGATGACGGGCGGAAACCAACATTTCTCAGTAATCTGATCGGTGGTCTTTTCAAAGGGAGCGATAGCGCTGGCAGTACTCTCGCTCTTCCTGACGAGTGCGAACCGGAGCCCATATATATGGACGCTCCGGCTCGAATCGTTGAAGTGCAGGCGGTCTTGCCGCCTGATACGAAAATCACGAAAGACGCCGCCGGACAATTTCTCATGAGCCTTGGCGATGTGTCCCATCCGGCCAGCTTCGAGGTATTGGGTAAGAGCGATTCAATCCTCGTGCAGCTGGCATCCGTGCCGGACGACAGGCGCCAAGTGCGCGAGCAGCTCCAGGCATATTTTCCCGAAGTCCTGCTCACCGAACGCCGGGGCTACCTCGAAGCCCTCTGGGACAGGACCGGCGCGAAGGGTAGCGCGGTTGTCGAATACGGACTATCGAAGGAGTTCATGCGACCGTTGCGATCCTTCGAGCGTTTCGATCCCGATCCCTTGGCGGGATTGATCGGTGCCATGGCGGAATTGGGACCCGAGGACACGGCGCTCTTTCAGGTACTCTTTGCGCCGGTGCGACACGCCTGGCCGGAGAGCATCATCCGAGCGGTGACGGACGCGGCAGGGGATTCCTTCTTTATTGACGACCCGGCCATGGTTAAACTGGCTGCAGAAAAAATATCGTCACCGCTCTTTGCGGCTGTAATTCGTGTGGCCGCGCAGAGTCCGAAAAGCGCTCGGGCCTGGCGGATCGCGGAGAGCATGGGCAAATCGCTGCGCCAGTTTGCCGATACGGCAAGCAATGAACTCCTCCCGCTCGCAAATGATGAATATGAGGATGACCAGCACTGCGAAGATGTCGTCACGCGACGGAGCTGCCGCAGTGGGCTCATCATAAATCGGGACGAATTGGTTTCGATCGTTCATCTGCCGTCGGCTTCAGCCCGATCAGCCAAGCTCAAGCGCGAAGAGCGTAAGACGAAAGCCGCCCCTTCAATTGCCTTCGGCCATACGCTTAGGCTTGGGGAGAACCATCACGCCGGGAAGACGGTGCCGGTGTCCTTAGGCGCCGAACAGCGCGTCCGCCACATGCATCTGATCGGTGCCTCCGGGAGCGGTAAATCCACGTTGCTCCTGAACATGATTGTTCAGGACATAGAAAACGGCGACGGCCTTGCCATTCTCGATCCGCACGGGGATTTGATCGACGAGGTGATCGGTCGAATTCCCGAGGAACGCATCAATGATATTGTGCTCCTCGATCCATCGGACGAAGCGTATCCGGTCGGATTCAATATCCTCTCGGCGCATTCCGATCTCGAACGGAATCTCTTAGCGTCAGACCTCGTGTCGGTCTTCCGCCGGCTCTCGACCAGTTTCGGTGATCAAATGACGACCGTCCTCGGGAATGCGATTCTCGCTTTTTTGGAGAGCACCGAGGGAGGAACGCTCGCCGATCTCCGAAAGTTTTTGATCGAGCCGGGTTTCAGACAGCGCTTTTTGGAGAGTGTTCAGGACCCAGAAATTATTTACTACTGGCAGAAGGAATTCCCACTCCTCACGGGCAAGCCTCAAGGACCGATTCTCACCCGCCTCGACACGTTCCTACGGCCAAAGGTGATCCGGCATATGGTCTCTCAGAAGGAGAACCGTCTCGACTTCGCGGCAATTATGAATGGCCGGAAGATACTTCTCGCCAAGCTTTCCCAGGGTCTGATCGGCGAGGAGAATTCCTATCTCTTGGGGACGCTCATAGTCTCAAAGCTGAACCAAATAGCCACAAGCCGGCAGAACCTGGCTGCGTCCGAACGCAAGCCGTTCTACCTCTACATCGATGAGTTCCACAACTTCGTGGCGCCGTCGCTCGCTGCTATCTTGTCGGGTGCGCGGAAATATAACCTGGGGTTGATTCTTGCCCACCAGGAACTCCATCAACTCTCGAACCGTGACAGCGATGTGGCCTCGGCGGTCATTTCGAATCCCTACACCCGAGTTTGCTTCCGCCTCGGTGACTTCGACGCCAAGAAACTCGAAGAAGGGTTCTCCTTCTTCAAAGCCAAGGATCTCCAGAATCTCAGCGTCGGCGAGGCGATCGTTCGCATGGAGCGGGCGGAATACGATTTCAACCTGAAGACCGTTCCACTTCCGCCGGTTGATCCCGCTCTCGCGGCAGGCCGGCGTGAGCGCATCGTGGCCTCCTCGCGTGAGCGATACGCCGCGAGGCGGGAAGAGGTGGGGGCCATAAACCGGGCACGCCATTCTCCCGGCGAGAGCGAACCTGAAGCCCTGGGCAGGAAAACCAGAATACGAATGGAGGTGCCCTTGCCTGAAGGAAAGACGGTTTCGGAGCCTCCGCGGGATGCGCCATCCTTCGCGCCGCAAATGCCCGGCCGCGGCGGCGAGCAACACAAATATCTGCAGCAACTGATCAAGCGATGGGCAGAAGGCAGGGGATACCAGGTGACGATCGAAAAGCCAGTGCTCGACGGCCTGGGAATCGTCGATGTCGTTCTCGAAAAGCGTGGGTGTGCACCGATTGCGTGCGAGATCTCGGTCACCACGTCTCCGGAGCACGAGCTGGCAAATGCCGAAAAGTGCCTGGCTGCCGGATTTGAACATATCTTCCTCGTCGCTCCGGATAAGAACGTCTTGAGCCGGGTGAGGACCCGTGCCGCCTCGGTCTTGAACCCAAACCAAATGAAGAAGGTTCAATTTGTTTTACCCGAACAAGTATTTGCGTCGGTTTCCGTGTTGGAGGCAAGGGTTGCTCCTCTGAATGGGACGACTGAGGAATCAAAGGAACTCCTCACAGCAAAAGAGGTGGAAGAGCTCGTTCGGATC
>DATLVQ010000409.1:0-3978 GCA_035577325.1 Bryobacteraceae bacterium
GCCGGGCCGCTTCAGCTCGATGCCGTACACGCCACCGTGCAGCACGAAGATATCCGGCAGGCCGCGCTTCAGGCCGACGCGGCTGTGGCGCGCCTGCTGCTGCGGTGACAGTTGCGACGCGCCGGCGGGGTAGGCGAACCAGAGGGCAGGCGGCAGCAGCAGGGCATCGAGCGCGCGGGCACAGGCTTCATGGATGTCGCGTTCGAGCGGCACCGGCGGGCGCAGGCGGAACGGCGCGGTCATGGCCACCATCGCAGTAGCCGTTGCAGCCAGTGCATACGAGGGTTGGATGAAATGATTTCACCGCGGCACATTTTCTCCCAAACTTCCTTGAGCTGCCGCACCTCCTCTTCGGTGAGCTGACGGGCAGGCCGAAGCGGTGCGGGATCGGGCGGACGCTCGGTGATCTGCGATACCAAATTTTGCCCGCCTTTTCGCACTCTGCCTTCCTTCAGCATTATTGTGTCACCGGCGGCGGGAAGATGATCGGCACGAGCAGCAGGCCGAGCAGCGCCAGCGCGATCAGGATGACCAGCGGCAGCCACTCGTGGCGGGTGATGTGCGGCGGAATCATAATTTCAGAATTCAAATTCTGGTTGTTTCTTTGCGTCTGCCGCCTCGATTTGCTCTAACTCCAGGCGGTGCTTTTGAAACTTGTCGAAGTCAGCACGAAAGTTTTCCCTGGCATGTTTTCGTTGATGTGCCTCTGGGCTGAGCGGCCAGCCGTTCTCCGTAGAGTTATCATGGCTCAGGTCGTTATAATGATCGACCTCCACGGCTGGGTGTTCCAGCAAATGACCACTTCCATCGGTTAGCTTGAATCGACCAATCGCGGGGTCGACACCGCCATACCACCTATCGAGAACTCTGGCATAAAGGTCTCGTTGTTCTTTTGAAAAATGCCTTCGGCCTTTAGGGTGGATGACGGCTTCAGTTATGGTCTCAAGCATCTGGACAATCTTGTTGTCGTTAGCCGCAAGGGCGGCGAGCTGATTCATCAACTCCGGAGCAGCGTTAAACGCGGCATCGGTAGCATCTGTCAGCGTTGTTGTGGTTTCTGCGTCGACGGCGGTTAATCGGCCGTGCCGCCAAGCGATGAACACGTCGGCGATTAATGATTGCACCTCGTCAATGTTTGGTAACTCGCACGCCATACATACGAGGATGACTTGTTTTTCGGTTAGCAGCCGCTGCCGGACTTCGCGACGCGCGCCTTTCCCGGCGACTATCAAAGCGACACGGTGTCGCGATGATCCCCACGAAGGCCGCTTCTCAAGGCGATCAATAAGGCGTTGGACGTTTTTTGCTTCTGCATATCCAAGAGCTTCGCCCAAACTATTTTCGACGACGCACCCGTCGCCCTGATCGTCTATTATTTGCAGTTTTCTTGAGTCGAACTCGCGCGGCGCTGATGCCGTTATTCTTTTGACAGTGACGGGATCGGGCTCTGCGTCGAACATCGAGATTTGTCTTGGATCGTCCCGTTTCATTCCGTGTCGTCCCATCTGGCGCCGCGCATTTTGAGGTCGAGCGTATCGAGCCACCATTGCGCGGAGTGTTCGTTGTCGAGGCCGGTGAGCCCTTCGATCGCCGCCATGCGGTCGCGATCGTTCATCGTCGCGATGGCGAAGCGCATCACCTTCTGGACGAGCTGATCCTTGCGGTGCTTGGCAAGAGCCTTGCCGCGCAAAGGCGCGGCTCCGCCGCGCAGGGGAGCGCAGCGACCAAAAGGATCACCTTCAAGATCTAAATCTGACTTCCCGTTGGCCCTCGCGTGCGCGCGCGCGGGGTTAGAGATTCTTCCTTTAAGGGAAGGTAAGATAACTGTCCTGTCCTCTGTCGCGCGCGCGGTACGGGCGATTTCTGCGCCGTCTGACGGGTCGTGCGATGATGGAAGCGACCCGTTCTGTTTCCTTTTTTCCGCGTTCCCGCCGACGATTTCCGCGTTCTCGGACGCTGGCGATCCGCGTTCCTCCTGCCACTTTTTCTTTCTATTCCGGTCAGTTAGCCGCCGGCGGAACGTCTCCAGTGCCAACTTTGCGAGAAATCGGTGGTACAGCCGGCCGTCGCTACACAAAAGGAAAGCGTGAAGTGCCTCCGTTTTCAATTTTTTCCATCGTTTCACGTCCCGCCCGAGGTCGGCGAAACGGGCCAGCGCGATGTCGTCATTTGGTAGACTTGCGGCTGGCACCTGCTGCCAGCACGCCCACCAAAGGTTGTGGGCAGCGCGATAGCCGGCGTCGGACACGGCGGCATTAAAATCGCTGCCGGCGAGCGCGGCGCCGTAATACGGCATCCACTGCAGGCCGCGCAGGTCGCAGTCAGCCGGAACCAGCGGGTCCGGCAGTTCCGTCACCGAACGTCACCCGCTACGTCGGTCATCGCCATGCCGCCACGCAGCCCGCGCGGCGGGCGCGGCTTCGGGATCTCCGCCGGCCACGGAATGCCGGTCTCCTGCCAATGCTCGGCGAACCAAGCGTGCGCCCGCTCCAGGCTGGTGCTGTGGCAGCCGAAGCCTTTTTCGAGGCGGAAGAACAGCATCTTGTTGCCGCAACACCGCTC
This sequence comes from Bryobacteraceae bacterium, assembly GCA_035577325.1. Taxonomy (GTDB): domain Bacteria; phylum Acidobacteriota; class Terriglobia; order Bryobacterales; family Bryobacteraceae; genus QHXW01. The sequence continues at coordinate 2,563 of DATLVQ010000409.1, forward strand.
GCCGAGCTGTGAGCGGGAAATCTTGGTCGCCACAAGGTAGAGGCGCCCAAGCGCCAGAAGATCGTCGGCCGTCATGGCCTAGGATAATCGAAAAAAATTTCGACTTGCAAGTGCCCGGGCCGTTTTCCCTATCCGGTCGGGCTACCGTAAAATTTTACTGGTCAGAAAGGCCGTGGTAATGCTACGGCTTTTGCTGGGGGATGCCTCTTTTTGGTCGCTGGGCGATGCAATGGTCGGATGAGGAGTTTCGCAAGCGCGTCGAAGCGCAAGCCTCGGCGCGCGGCAAAACTCTGGCAGATGTGACCCGCGAAGCCGGCCTGTCGCTCGAATATTTCCGCAGGCCGCCGCCAAAAGGCGGTGGTCGCAACATCGCGCAAATTCTGAAGATCGCCTGGGTTCTGAAAACCGATCCGGTGGTGTTGCTCGGGCTTGAGAGGCCGGCGCCCGAGCGCGCAAAGCCGACCGACGAAGAACTGGCGAAAGTCGCCACGCTCGCCGCCTCAGTTTATTTCCACCTGAAAAGCCTTCCGCTTGATGAATTTGACGCCAAAGCTGACGAAATTATTCCAAAAGCGATCGCTCGGGCGCTCAAGATAGTGCGGCGAGAATTTGCGACAGAAGAGTCATCGACGGCAGCGGCGCCCATAGAATAAGCTTTATTGGCTCACCGTCGCGGTCGCAGAACTTCTCGCCGTCCCAAGTTACAATATCGACCGGCCAGTCGGGGTCAGCAGTAGCCCCGAGAAACGTCCCAAAAGGAACGCCTCGTTTAACGGGCGCCGTGTCTATCGGCCGAAGCAGTTTGCGCCAGGCGCTCTCGTTGTCTGCTTCCGACATCCGGTTGAAACCTCGCGTTTATACGGTCGGTTTTTTTACCGTCAGGGTTCTTTAAGGGTAGGCTAACCGACCCCAAAAAGCGGCGCAAGCGGGCCTGCGTCAAAAAATCGCGAGCCGCGAAAATCGGGGTTGGCGTCGAAAAATTTTTCGATTTATGCTCGCCCTTGCTATCGGGGAGCACGGCAGCATGGCCGCCTGGCGCATCGTCATAAACCGCGAGGATTTCCGGGCGCTCGTCGCCGGCCGCGAGGTCCGCACGACGGCCGGCCCGGACGAGATATTCGTCCGGCTCGACCTCGACTGGCACCCCGGCCTGGCGCGGTGGTCGGATCCGCCCCAGGCCGACGAGTTCTACGGGAAGTCCGCCAAGCCGGAGATCGACCAGTTCGTCGATGATTGGGTGGAGAAGCGGGGCCAGCGGCGATGACCGATCTGACCGTAACTCGCGATGGCGATGTGCTGCATATCGATTTGATACCCGGCGCTGACGGTCCCGACACCGAGGGCGAGGAAGTAACGCCCGGCGTGGTGCTCCTTTATGACGGGCACGGCTGGCTGATCGGCATCGAGATCAACACC
>DATLVQ010000410.1:0-14540 GCA_035577325.1 Bryobacteraceae bacterium
AGGTCAGCTGGTAGATCGCACCCGCAGTATCGTCGGAAATGAGCAGGCCGCCGGCTTTGTCTACCACGGCATCGACTGGCCGTCCCCAGGCGTTCTGCGATGCGTCGTCCAGCCATCCTGTTACGAAGTCGATTTGGGCTCCGGGCAGCTGCGTGGACGGGCTCCAGGGAAAATAAGCGACTTTGTAACCTGTCTTGTGCGACCGGTCCCACGAGCCATGCAGCGAGACGACGGCACCCTCCCGGTACACCTGAGTGAACGATGTGTCCCGCAGGAAAAGCAGACCGAGCGGCGCGGAGTGCGCCTGAATACCTTTGGTTGGCGCATCCATCTTGCCGCAATCCACGTGGCCATCCTGGTTCGTGTCCAGATCGAGGTCAAAAGGCATGTGATCAAATCCTTGATCCGGGTTTGAATTGCAGAAGGGCCATCCATAATTGCCGCCGTCACGCACATCGGTAAACAGGTCGGGAGGATGGTTGTCGACGTAGCCCCAAAAGAGCTGCCCGTAATTTCCGGAGGAATCCTGGAAGGGATACCGTATCTGGTCGCGATTGTTCATCACAACCCAAAGGGTATTGGTACCAGGCAGAAAGCGCACGCCCTCGGCGTTTCGCAAGCCCCTGGCAAAGAGCCGGCCGCCGGTACCATCGGCGTTGTACTGGTAGATGGCGCCGCGAACGGGATCGCTGACGGTATCGCCCGCGCAGACGTTGCAGCTCGAACCGATGGAGACGTAGAGATGGCCGTCGCTGCCAAGCGCAATATTTTTTAATTCGTGAGCGTAAGCTCCGCGCAACTCGGAAGTGCTGCTGTCGGGAAGCCCCTTGATAATCACTTGCCGGTCGTGAGCCGCGGTGTCTCCGGAAACATAGGGGTAGCGATTGATCTGGTTCCTCTCGGATATGTAAAGGTAAGTCGTCCCGCCGGCAGTATAAAACACCATGTCATGCGGGGCTTGCAGGCCGCTGGCAAACGTAAAGCTCTGCGGAACGCCGCCATTCGTTGATGGCCGCAAGAGCGTGACCTGCCCGACACCGGGCTGCGAAACGAGGATGTCGCCGTTCGGAGCAACGGCCATGAACCGCGCGCCGGACACCGCGGCGAACAAGGAGATGCGGAATCCGGGCGGGATGTTCAGGTAGCGGTCCGTGGTGAAGACGCCCTGCTTCAGGGCATCGGGCACGTTCACCCGGGTGCGAATCATGGTGCCGGGCGGCGCCGCAGGAGTGGAGAGCGGGAGAAACGCGGCGATCGTGAGAAGAAGAGCGGCTCTGATCATGGCCAATGCACTTGATCTTTCTTGTTCTACCGCGAAAACTGCCGACGCCGCCAGCGGAAGCGGTGGCGGAACGCACATTGCGGGCGCGGGCCTGGCACGCCGGCAACACATGTGCCGCAACCCTTCGCTGAACTTTTCGCCACACGGTCCGGGCCAGTTTTGCCTGGATTGCAAGCTGTTTTAGCCGCTACTCCCCGGCAAAAGGCAAGCAAGCTCGTTCCACGATAAAATACAAGAAGACTTCACGCCTCAGCCTCAATGATTCAACTCACCGGCGCGTCCAAGCGCTTTGGCCCAAAAATCCTGTTTGAAGAGCTCGACTGGCTGGTGACTACCGGCGAGCGTACGGGTCTGGTCGGCGCCAATGGCACGGGAAAATCGACACTGCTGAAGATACTGGCGGGGATCGATTCGCTCGATGGCGGGTCGCAGACGGTCATGAAGGGCGTGACGTTCGGATATCTGCCGCAGGACGGGCTTTCGCTCTCCGGGCGCTCGGTTTTCGCGGAGTGCATGACGGTGTTCGCGGGATTACGGGCGCTCGAAGACGAGCAGGAGCGGCTAACGGCGCGCATGGCGGAGCTCGACCCTGCGGGCGGCGAGTATGCGCAGGTTTCAGAGCGTTTTCACCAGGCGGAAAGCGAGTTCCGCGCACGCGACGGGTATGCAGTGGAAGCGCAGGTGGGCGCGGTGCTTTCGGGGCTCGGGTTCAGCCGCGAGGACTGGAAGAGGCATACGGAGGAATTCTCGGGCGGCTGGCAGATGCGCATTGCGCTGGCCAAGCTGCTGCTCGAAAAACCAAACCTGTTGCTGCTCGACGAGCCCACCAACCATCTGGATCTGGAAGCGCGCAACTGGCTCGAAAACTACCTGGGGCAGTATCCACACGCTTTCGTCCTGGTATCGCACGACCGGTTTTTCCTGGATGTTACCGTGAAGCGCATCGCCGAGCTGTGGAACAAGCACGTTCACTTTTACTCGGGCAATTTCTCCAAATACGAGCAGCAGAAAAACGAGCGCCGCGCCCAGCTCGAATCGGCGTACAAGAATCAGCAGGACAAGATCCAGCAGCTGGAAGCGTTCATCAGCCGCTTCCGCTACCAGGCGACCAAGGCGAAGCAGGTACAGAGCCGCATCAAGGAGCTGGAACGCATCGAGCGCATCGAGATCCCGCCCGAAGAGAAGGTTATCCATTTCAAGTTTCCGCAGCCCAAGCCGAGCGGACGCGTGGTTGCGGAATTCCGCAGCGTCGCCAAGAGCTACGGTGACAAACAAGTATTCGCGGGCGTGAATTTCACGATCGAGCGCGGCGACCGGGTATCGCTGGTGGGCGTGAACGGTGCGGGAAAATCGACGCTGATCAAGATTCTGGCCGGGACGGAGTCGGTGACGGCGGGCGAGTACACGCTGGGACACAACGCCGTGCCGGATTATTTTGCGCAGGATCAATACAAGGAACTGGAGCCCACGGTGCGCATGATCGATGATTTGGCAGCGGTGGCGCCGCGCGCCTCAAACACCGAACTTCGCAGCATTTTAGGCTCTTTCCTGTTTTCCGCCGACGACGTATTCAAGCAGATCGGCGTGCTTTCCGGCGGCGAGCGCAACCGCTACGCGCTGGCGCGCATGCTCATGATGCCCGGCAATTTCATGCTGCTGGACGAGCCGACCAATCACCTGGACATGCGCGCCAAGGACGTGCTGCTGGAGGCGCTGCAGGCGTTCTCGGGCACGATCGTGTTCGTCTCGCACGACCGCTATTTCATCGACAAGCTGGCCACGCGCGTATTCGAGGTAGGCGATGGCGCGGTGCACGTGTTTCCGGGAAATTACGAAGACTACATGTGGAGGAAAGAGGGTGGCGGGGCCGCTCAGTCACAGGGCGAGACGTCTGCGCCGGCGGAAGAGAAGGCGGCGAAGCCCGCGAGCGCTGCTCCTCAGGCGGCGCCTAAAACTGCCGCAGACAAGCGCCTCAACCCCATCAAACTCCGTCAAATGAAACAACGCCGGCACGCGATTGAAGACGAAGTGACGCGGCTGGAAGTGGAAATTGCCGATTACGAGCGCGCGCTGGCCAACTTCAGAAGCGCGGAAGAAACCCAGCAAGTCTCCGAACTGCTGAACGCGCGCCGCACGGATCTGGCAAACCTGCTGGCGGAGTGGGAGCAAGTGGCGCAGGCGATTGAAGCGAACAGGTAGGTTAACCGCGCAAATGCTTTCCGGCACAGTACCGGACAAAGCTGGAGGATTTCCTCCTAGAAGAATGGTCTTAGGCGCAAGTGGGCAACGTGGATGCGATGCGAGAGATTCGATCGCATCCATCCTGCCGTTGAACCATTCGGGCCGCGGGTAGGGCGTGCACGCAATTGACCATCGATATAGCTCGTCGATGTCGGCCTCCGCTTCAGGCGTGAGCCTAGCGCCGTATGCCACTCTTGCGGCACATTCGCCTGGAGAACTGAACGATGAGGGCGAGACTTGCCGCGGAATCAATCGCTGAATGGACAGGCAGGAATACCTGTCCTACGATGGCACCATGCTTTATTTCACAGAATCTGACGTGCGCACGCTGCTGCCGATGGGCGAGGCGATCGGTCTGATGCAGACGGCGTTTGAACGGCTGGCCAAGGGCGACGCCATCAACCAGCCGCGGCGGCGGCTGATCCTGCCGACCGGCTCGGTCCTGCACTATATGGCAGGGAGCGATGGTCCTTATTTCGGCGCAAAGATTTACTCAGCGCACGCGCGACATGGAGCGTACTTTTTGTTTCTGCTGTACCGCTCCGCCGATGCGCAGCCACTGGCGCTGATGGAGGCCAACTATTTGGGGCAGATCCGCACAGGCGCGGTGAGCGGGATGGCGACGCGCTACATGGCGAGAGGTGACGCGGATACGCTGGCTATTATCGGCTCCGGCTTTCAGGCAAGGAGCCAGTTATCAGCCATGCTGGCGGAGAGGGTGTTCAGGCGCATACGGGTCTGGAGCCGTAACGCCGAAAAGCGAAACGGCTTCGGCGCGGAATGCTCAGCCGCATTCGGGACAAAGATTGAAGCCGTGGATACAGCCGAAGCCGCAGTGCGCGGCGCGGGAATCGTGGTGACGGCCACTAACGCCAAAGACCCGGTGCTGGAATCGGACTGGATCGAGCCGGGAACGCACATTAACGCCATGGGATCCAATCAAGCCAAGCGCCGGGAACTTCCTGCGGAACTGGTGCGCCGCGCGGATTGGATTGTCGTCGATTCAATTGAGCAGGCGCTTATGGAATCGGGCGATCTGCTGTTGGCGCTGGACGAAGATGGCTGGAAGGAGCGGAGGCTGCTGGAACTGAAGGACGTGACGGCAGGCGGTTTCAAGAGGCGGCCCGGCGACATCACGATTTTCAAGTCCAACGGCCTGGCGGTCGAAGACGTAATCTGCGCGGGTTATATCTATGAAATAGGGTTACAGCGGGGGCGAGGGGCGGAGATGCGCTATTCCTGAGCGGGCATCTGCTGCTCGATATCGTGCCACGCGCTGATTTTGAGACGGCGGCAAACCCAACAAAGCTGCTCGGCGGCGGCCTCGGTAATATCGGTTCCGCAGACCGTGCACTTGCTCACGCTCTTGGCTTTGTCCGGTGAAATGGACCGCTTGGCCTGCTCGAGGATCTCAGGCGAGACGATCGGCTCTCCCGGTTTGGCTGGCTGCTTGCGTCTCATATTAAAGCACTAACAATATGGCAGAAAAACACGTACAGCACAATACGGTACTTACCTGCCCCTTCATCATAATGCAATTACGCCGCTTCGCGTACTTCGATCACCGCCGCCACATCCAGGGTTGCGGAACACCGCGGGCACTTTTGACCCGGCGCGACCCGAACAAATTTACCGATCTCCTCAACCTCTGCATCTACGGAATGAGTGCACATGGGGCAATGTACCTGCCCCTTGAACCGCTTTGTGACCGCCTTCTTCATGGCCCCTCCTTGCCTTCACTTCAGCAGACGCAATTATCCCTGCAAAGGTTGTGCCAATTTTGTAATTTTTTCTCTACACTAAGGGTCCGGCCTGGGATGATCGATCACCGCGCGGGGTGCCGGGTTATTTAGAACGTCATGAAAACAGCTGTTCTATACCGAGTAGGTTCGACCGCGGTGCGCCCCCACCAATAGCTGAAACATGCGGTGTGCCACCAATTCATGCAAGGTCAGCAGCTCGCGATGGGCGGCGGTGACGGCTTCGGCGTCGCGGGTATCCACGGCTTCGCCGCCGGCCTTGAGCGCGTCGGTGGCTTCTTTAATCACGGGGTCGGCAATCACGTCGCCTGCCATCTCCCAGAGAGTGATGAAACGATCGACAGCGGTCGGAAAGCTGACCGTGAAGACGCCGTGGTTGCTGGTGGTGCGGGGAGGCTTGTAGTCCAGATTGAACGGGCCGTTGTAACGGTGGCTTCGTAGAAGAACCAGCACGTTCAGCCAGTCGAGCGGGTTCACCAGGCCGATGGCGATGTCCACATCGTGTTTGAGGCGGTAGCCATCGTTGATATCGAAGTGCCAGAGCTTGCCAGCCAGAATGGAGCGCGCCAGGGCGGCCCGGGGCGCGGCGCCCCACATCAGCTCGTGCAGGTATTCCGGGTTGAGGCCCACCATTTCGGGATGGGTTAGCACGCCGGAAGAAATGAAAGCCAGCATGGCGTCGCTGGTGGGCAGCAGGATCTCGGCCTGTGGCTCGAACGGTTTGGCTTCCAGACAGTGCTTCAGCGTGGGGCGTTTTTTCTTTTTGGCGACGACGATGTCATGTTCACACGCGGCGTTCAACGCGGCGGCGTACCACTTCAACGTCTCGGTCTCTTCGACCGCGCCCTGCGTGTAGTAGCCGAGCGAGCCGGGCCAGTAGACGGCGAATTGCGCGCCCAGTTCATGACCGATATCCACGGTGTTACAAACGCGAAACGCTGCGTACTCACGCACCTGTGGCGATTCAGCGGCGGGGCTGGCGGCCCACACGGCATGGAAGAACGTTTCCGTTGTGACCATGGAACACGCGAGCCCATGCTTCTTGAGGCTCTTTTGGATCTGGCCGACGATAGCCCACTGCTCATCCTTGCCCAGCGCGGCAGTGGGGATGACGTCGGTATCGTGGGTGGCCCAGTGGCCGATGCCGAGCTTGCCGTACTCGCGGATCACTTCCTCGAAGCCGATGGCGTCACGCGTGGGCGCATGAAACAAGGCCTGGCCCTGATAAGCAGCGGCCCATTGCGGACCCGAAATATAGTATTTCCTCCGCGTCGCCGGGCTGTAAGCGCCGCCCGAGGCCTTCACCAATCGGTTCACCAGAGCTTGCTGCTTATTTGCGGGAACGGGTTTCATCATGATCTCCGAAGCAGTCATGATAACAGTCGAGGAGAGAGCGATGAGGAAATCCAGCCCGCTTGGAGGGCCCGCCTTCGGCGCCTAACCCGTTCGCTGTCTTAGCTAACTTGACGTAGTCGGCACCCGGTCCATACAATAAGTAAGCATAGAAGGAGGCCGTATGCGTTCTATCGGCATGCCTGAGCTTATTGTCATTCTCATTGTCGCCGTGTTGCTTTTCGGCGGCAAGAAAATTCCGGAGATTGCCAAGGGCTTGGGTGAAGGGATCCGGAACTTCAAGTCCGCCCTGAAAAACGAAGAAGAGAAGGTCGAAGAAAAGAAGCAGGCGTAAGGCTTCGAAGGGCTGCCCGCAAGTAGGGCGGATCTCCTCTCGGCTTCAGAAGATCCAAGAAAAAACAAAACCCCGCGAGGAATTCGCGGGGTTTTTTATTGGGCGCGCAGAAATCTGCTGCTACTACTTCTTCTTCGGCGGCACGATTGCGTCTTTCGCCGCTTTGGCTACGCGGAACTTTACGACCTTCTTGGCCGGGATTTTGATTGCCTCCCCCGTCGCCGGGTTGCGGCCCATCCGCGCCTTCCGGTCTACTCGAACCAGCCGACCCAGTCCGGGCACCACGAATACACCGTTCTTCTTCACTTCAGCGATCGCCAAGCTGCCCAGATTATCCAGGAATAGCCGAGCTGTTTTGTTCGGCACTTCGCAGGATTCCGCCACTGATCGCACTAACTGGGTCTGCGTCATTCGTTGATTCGCCATTCAACCTCCTCAGATTTTAACTCACACATCGAACACGAAGTCGGCGGGACGCGCTCGCTGCGCCCCGCAAATCGTAATCAATGATACGAGAAGGTGAAAGCCGATGTAAAGAGAAAACACGCGAAAACGGCCTATTTTTCGGTGTTTTTTACGCTGCGCGTCTGAAACCTCACACGCTGGAGCAGTTCGCGCTATTTCTGAGGCGCCGTGGCCGCGGTCGCTTTGGCCGATCCGTTCTCGCTGGTTGCAAGAAGTCCGAGCACGGAGCGCAGTTCGCCATCCAGCTTCGTGACCAGTTCCGGATTCTCCTTGAGGAACTGGCGGGCGCTATCTCTTCCCTGCCCGATCCTTTGGCCCTTATAGCTGAACCAGGAGCCGCTCTTCTCAACCAGGTTGCGGGTGACACCGAGATCCAGCAAATCGCCCTCGCGGGAAGTTCCCTCGCCGTAGAGGATATCGAACTCAGCCTCGCGGAACGGTGACGCGACCTTGTTCTTCACGACCTTGACGCGGGTGCGGTTACCGACAACGGCTTCGCCATCCTTGATCGCGGCGATGCGCCGGATGTCCAGCCGCACGGACGCGTAGAACTTGAGAGCCCGGCCGCCGGTGGTGGTTTCCGGGCTCCCGAACATCACCCCGATCTTCTCGCGAATCTGGTTGATGAAGATCAGGCAGGTGTTGGTTTTGGAGACCGCACCAGTGAGCTTGCGCAGGGCCTGAGACATGAGCCGCGCCTGCAAGCCCATGTGGCTGTCGCCCATTTCGCCCTCCAGCTCCGCTTTGGGCACAAGGGCCGCGACCGAATCCACGACGACGACGTCGATGACGCCCGAGGAGATCAGAGCGCCGGCGATTTCAAGCGCCTGTTCGCCGCAGTCCGGCTGGGATACTAACAGGTTATCCACATCCACGCCGAGCTTGCGAGCGTATCCCGGATCGAGTGCATGTTCGGCGTCGATGAAAGCGGCGCTCCCGCCGGCGCGCTGCGCTTCGGCCACAATCTGCAGCGCGATGGTCGTCTTGCCCGAGGATTCCGGGCCGAACACTTCGATGACGCGGCCGCGTGGCACACCGCCGACGCCCAAAGCCGAATCGATCGAGATGGAACCGGTCGAAATCACCGAAACCGGCACGACGTTGCTCGATCCCAGCCTGACGATCGATCCTTTTCCGAACTGCTTGTCTAACTGGACCAGCGTCTGATCGATGATTCTCTGCCGTTCACGTTCTTCCATGCACTTGGAGTGGACACGTAAGAACGTTTCTCTCAGCAAAACGGCCACTGCGGAGACGCCGAGAAAAAAAGCGAGAGAAATTGTTCATGAATGGCCGCCGAGTCAGCGGGCGCGTGTCGCGGCGCTGGCCGGCGCTGTCCGCGCGGCTGGCGGCGGCTCGGGCTTCACAGGCGGATTCGCCCCACCATTCACCGGTTCGGCCTTGATCAGGCCCAGGTGCTTGCGGATATCGGTCTCGAGTTGCTGGCGAAGATCGGGGTTGTCCTTGAGAAACTGCTTGGCGTTTTCACGGCCCTGGCCGATGCGCTCGCCCTTGTAGCTGAACCACGAACCGCTCTTCTCGACCATGTTCTGCGCCACGCCGAGATCCATGAGGTCGCCTTCACGCGAGATGCCCTCGCCGTAGATGATGTCGAACTCGGCTTCGCGGAACGGCGCGGCCAGCTTGTTCTTCACAATCTTAACTTTGGTCCGGTTGCCGATTACCGCCTCGCCATCCTTGATGGCGGCGATGCGGCGGATATCCACGCGGATAGACGCGTAGAATTTCAGGGCGCGGCCGCCGGTGGTGGTTTCCGGGTTGCCGAACATCACGCCGATTTTTTCGCGAATCTGGTTGATGAAAATCAGGCAGGTCTTGGATTTTGAAACCACGCCGGTGAGCTTGCGCAGCGCCTGCGACATGAGGCGCGCCTGCACACCCATGTGGCTGTCGCCCATTTCGCCATCGAGCTCAGATTTCGGGACGAGCGCGGCCACCGAGTCGACAACGAGCACGTCTATCGAGCCCGATGCAATTAAGGCGCCGGTGATTTCGAGCGCCTGTTCGCCGTAGTCGGGCTGCGAAACCAGCAGATTATCCACGTCGACGCCCAACTTGCGCGCATAGATCGGGTCGAGCGCGTGCTCGACGTCGATGAATGCCGCCATGCCGCCGTTCTTTTGCGCCTGAGCGACCACCTGCAGCGCGATGGTCGTCTTACCCGAAGATTCCGGCCCGTAAATCTCGCAAATCCGCCCGCGCGGGAATCCGCCAATGCCCAGCGCCGCGTCCACAGCGATCGACCCACTCGAGATTATCGCTACCGGAACGATGGCCTCTTTCGACCCCGGACGCAGAATCGACCCTTTTCCGAATTGCTTTTCAATCTGGCCCAACGTCTGTTCCAGGGCGCGCGCTCGTTCTTTGTCTTCCATGGGGGACTCCTTTTTGCGGGGGCGGTGAAAGGAAATTATATCGACAATTCAGGATCTGCGGTACTTCAGCTTAGTTTCAACCAGCTCGATGACACGTCCATCCCTCGGGAGGCCCTTCGACTACCGAGTGAAAGTCTCGGTCGGCGATCAAGGATCTGTTCATAGGCGCATTGATCTCCTGAAGACGGACAGTTCGGCAGCCGGCAGTCTTTTTGGGATCAAGGCCGCCCATTTCGCCCTCCTATATTTTGATGCTAAGTGATGTGGGCAAAGAGCGCAACGCCATCGATCATTCGTGATAACCCCGCTCGATTTCTTCAAGCATTTGCGCGATGTCTGCGGTTGGGTAGGACTGTCTAACAGCCTCTCGAATTGCCTTCAACTTGGCCCGCTTGCGAAACCATGGGCCAAAGAACAACCCTAGGAATATACGAAGCCATTTCCCGACAGGCTGATATCGCGCAGACGCACAGCCATCGTCAGAAGTGTCATAAGCTGATGAGTTCAATGCCTAATCCCGATGTCTTGATCCCCGCCGCCGATCTCACCGCTTTTGCCACGAGTCTGCTCGATGCCGTTGGCGTTTCTCACATCAAGTCACAACTGGTGGCCGAATCGCTAGTGGCGGCCAATTTGCGCGGCGTCGATTCGCATGGCGTTCAATTGCTGCCTTATTACATCGAGCAGCTGGAGTGGGGAGACATGGACGCCGGCGCCGATGGCCGCGTCATTTCGGAAAGCGGGGCGTGCCTGCTCTACGACGGCCAGAACGGCATCGGGCAGCCGATTGCAAAAACGTGCTGCATGCATGCGGTACGGATCGCGCGGGCGAGCGGCGTGGCCGTGGTGGTGGCACGCGAGTCCAACCACTTCGGCGCGGCGGCATACTGGGCGCAGAAAATATCGGCCGCGGATCAGATCGGCATCGTCATGTGCAACGCATCTGCGCTGGTGCCGCCGTGGCAGGGCAAACAGGCGCGCCTGGGGACGAATCCGATCTGCGTCTCGGTGCCAGGCGGCGAAGAAAAACCCTGGTTGTTGGATATGGCGACCACTACCGTCGCCGCAGGGAAAATCTTCAAAGCGATGATCAACGGTCAACCCGAGATTCCGGCGGGATGGGCCATGGATGCGGAAGGCGCGCCCACCACCAGCACCGACACCGCGCTCAAGGGCCTGCTGATGCCGCTCGGGGGTTACAAGGGCAGCGGCTTGGCCATGATGGCCGAAATTCTGTGCGCGGTTCTCGGCGGCGGCGCCATCAGCAATGAAGTGGGCGGCATCCGCATCCGCGGCAGCCAGGTGCGCGTGAGCCAGATGTTTTTGGCCATCGACATCGCGCGGTTTATTTCGCTGAGCGAATTCCGCGCACGCATGGACCGTCTCATTCGGACGATGAAGTCCACGCCGCCGGCCAAGGGTTTCAACGAAGTGCTGGTGGCCGGCGAGCCGGAACTGCGCATGGAGCAAGAGCGCGCGCGCAGCGGCATTCCGGTGGGGCATGGAACGTGGCATGCGCTGTGCCAGGTGGCAGACAGGCTGGGGGTGGCGGCGCCAGCCGGACGGGAGCCGAAGCCCTCTTCGTGAAGGAAACATCGTGCTGATGGGAACAACTTTCATTCCACGTTTCATCAAGCACCGCCTCAAGCAATTCCTGCAGGCCGCGGGTTACGAAGTGTTCAACAAGCGAAGCGGCTACGCGCAGGATGGCTTGTTGACGGTTCACAGCGACCATTTTCGTAGCGATCCGCAATTCAGGGCGGCCTATGCGCGCGGCATCAAAGCCAGTGCGGGTGTCGATCCGCGTTTTGAATGGCGGGTTCACATCGCACTGTGGGCTGCCCGTGCCGCGGCGAAACTCCCCGGCGACTTCGTCGAGTGCGGAGTGAACGCCGGTTTCATCAGCTCGGCTATCATGCAGCGACTGAACTGGAGCAGCGTGGGTAAACAGTTTTATTTGATCGATACATTCGAAGGCCCGGTGTTCGATCAATTCTCAGCAGATGAAACGGAACGGGGACGCGCGGACATTGCCAGGCAGGCCTTGGCGGCCGGCGCCTACGTAACGGACATGGATCGCGTGCACGATAATTTCTCGGAATGGCGCAACGTCCAGATCGTCAAGGGTCGCGTGCCGGAGATCTTACGGGCCATGCCATTCGGGCCGGTCGCGTTTCTTCATGTGGACCTGAACTGCGCCTATCCCGAGCGAGAGGCCCTCCAATTCTTCTGGAACTTGCTTTCGCCGCATGGAATGGTGTTGCTTGATGACTACGCCTATATCGGATATGCGGCCCAAACCAAAGCAGTGAATGAGTTCGCGGTCAGCGCGGGCACCGAGGTTCTGTCGCTTCCAACCGGCCAAGGGCTCATTATCAAGTAACCGTGCTTGAGGCGATTCTGGCGGTCGAGCCGTGAGAGCCAGGGCGGCGTATACTGATTTTAATAAGGAGGCCACATGAAGTTTTCTGGCACCTTCGTAGTTCTTGTCAGTATTCTGCCGGTTGCGGGTCAGGCTCAGACAGTCGCGGCTTCCGCCCCGCAGCCCACGCCACTCGAGGCTTTCGCCAAACAGACAGGGTCGCGCTCAACCGGTTTAGTCCTGCAAACCATTGGTGTGGGAAGATTCTGGTTTCCGGATCAAGGGGCATCGCCGTTATCGGCGGCGATCGCGCGCGCGATGGATCAGCTGAAGCGGCTCTGAACGCCCGAACGCCTGCACCTGTCTTTGGGAACGCGCATAGGCACGGCATGGGGTCCGACGCTCCTGGGCTAAAATATAGCGATGCCCGAAGAGCCCAGCCCGTCCGCCGAAACGTTCGAAGCCTCGCTTGACGAGCTGGAAAAGGTCGTCAAGGAACTGGAGGCCGGGGATCTACCGCTGGAACGGTCGCTCGAGCTCTTCGAAAAAGGCATGGCGCTCAGCGACGCCTGCCGCAAGCAGCTCGAGAACGCGGAAACGCGCGTCGAAATGCTGATCCGCAAAGAAGGCAAACTGCAGCCCGAACCGTTCCGTCCCGACAAATGAGCTTCCGCGAGCACCTCGCCCGGCAGCAGCAGATCATCGATCACGAACTGGAGCGGCTGGTGCCCGCCGAGAGCGTTCCGCCCGGAACCATCCACCGCGCCATGCGCTACAGCCTGTTTGCCGGCGGCAAGCGCGTGCGGCCGGTGCTTTGCATGGAAGCCGCGCATGCGATTGCGGATGCGCCGCGCGGCATCGAGACGGCCGCCTGCTCGCTCGAATTCGTGCACACGTATTCGCTGATTCATGACGATCTTCCGGCGCTCGATAACGACGATTACCGGCGCGGCAAGCTCACGTCTCACAAAGTTTTCGGGGAAGCCATGGCCATCCTGGCGGGCGATGCGCTGTTGACGCTGGCGTTTGAAACGCTGTCGAAGATGGACGCCGTGGGCGACGATCGCAAGACGCGCATGATTGCGGAGCTGGCCACGGCGGCGGGAACGGTGGGCGGGATGATCGGCGGGCAGGTGGCGGATCTCGAAGGCGAGGGCAAACCGCCGGACGCGCAGCTGCTCGAGACGATCCACCGCGCCAAAACCGGCGCGCTGCTCCGCGCGAGCTTGCGCATGGGAGCCATCTATGCGGGCGCCAGCGAACAGCAGCTTGACGCTATGTCGCTTTACGGCGAACACGTGGGCCTGGCGTTTCAAATCGTGGATGACATTTTGGATGTCGAGCAGTCGAGCGAATCGCTCGGCAAGACTGCCGGCAAAGACGCGCAGCAGAAGAAGATAACTTTTCCGGCGGTCTACGGACTTGCGGAATCGCGGCGTTTGGCCGAGAGCGAACGGCTGAGCGCTCACCAGGCGCTTGACATGTTCGGCGACCGTGGTGGGCGGCTGCGCGAGCTCGCCGATCTCATCGTGCAGCGTAAGTCATGAAACAGCGGCTCGATCGTCTGCTGGTCGAGCGCGGCCTGGCTGAATCCCGCGAAAAGGCGCAAGCGCTCATCATGGCGGGCGATGTTTTGGTGAACGGGCAGAAGGCGCTTAAGCCGGGCCACAATATCGACACCGCGAGCCGCGTTGCAATCACCGGCAAAGCGCCGTATGTGAGCCGCGGCGGCATCAAGCTGGCGGCGGCGCTGGACGAATTCGACATCAAGATGGCCGGGCGCGTGTGCCTGGACGTTGGCAGTTCCACCGGTGGCTTCACAGATTGCCTGTTGCAACGCGGGGCGTCGCGCGTGCATGCGGTGGACGTGGGCGCGGGCCAGCTCGATTGGAAGCTGCGCAACGATGCGCGCGTCGTGGTACACGAAGGCATGAACGCGCGAAATCTGCGATTCCAAGACATCGGCGAATTCGTGGATCTGGCAACGTTTGACGTCAGCTTCATTTCCGTAACCTTGATTCTGCCGGCGGCCGCGCCGATTTTGCGCCCCGAGGGTTGCATGGTTATACTCATCAAGCCACAATTCGAGGTGGGGAAAGGCCAGGTCGGCAAAGGCGGCATCGTGCGGTCGCCGGAACTGCATCGCACCGCGTGTGAGCGCGTGGAAAGCGCGGTGAAGCGCCTGGGTTTCGAAACGACCATCATGGAAAGTCCCATCACCGGCGCGGAAGGCAATCAGGAGTTCCTGCTCTATGCCCGTCATTAAGACCGTCGGCATCATTTCGAAGCCCGGCGTTCCAGCCGCCGTCGAGCTGGTTCCGAAGCTGCTCGGATGGCTCAGCGGGCA
>DATLVQ010000411.1:0-7570 GCA_035577325.1 Bryobacteraceae bacterium
GGCCGCACCGCCAATCTCGGCGAGATTCTCTTGAACGGTACCAGCAGCAAACTGGATGTGACCACCGAATTGCAGGTGTTCGGGCTGGTGGTTACCGCGGAACCTTACTTCGCCGTATCGATGCCGAGCGATCTTATCGTGATGGAGAACACGGTGCGACCGGACACGGTGGGAAAGATCGAGGAGATCGACGCCAAGTACGAGCTACTGCAGCGAGGCCAATATGAGCATCTGGCAAACCCGCTGGCTCTCAAAGCCGATCGGAAGCTGCCACTGGAGCTTTATGAAGCACGCAATGCCGTGCAAATCGCGCGCAGCACTGGCGCAGACCGGCACGCTGCTGAGACTTTCCAAAAGGCTGAGGGAAGCCTTAAGCAGGCCGAGGCATACCAGGCGCGCAATGCGGGAAGGAAGCCGGTAGTGATGACCGCTCGGGAAGCGGTGCAGACGGCGGAAGACGCTCGCGCCATTGCAGTCAAGCGGCAGGAAGACGAAAACCTGGCCAGCGAGCGGCAGCAGGGTGTAGAGCGCGAAGCCCGCGCGGACACTGAACGGGCAGCCGCGCAATCCGAGACCGAGCGCGTGACACGCGACGCCGAGAATGCTCGGCTCACGGCACGTGCCGAATCTGAGCGCTTGCTGCGGGACAAGGATGCTCAAGCGTTGACGGCTGCGACGGAGGCCGATCGTTTGAAGCGCGAAGACGACGCACGTACACTTGCAGCCGCAACCGAGGCGGATCGGCTGAAGCGCGAGAACGATGCGAACACGGCTGCGGCCGGCGCAGAAGCGGATCGCCTGAAGCGGGAGAACGACGCGCAACGGGCGTCTTCCCAGGCCGACCTGGATCGGGCGAACAAAGAGAAGGCGCAAGCAGAAGCCGAGAAGGTTGAGCTCCGCGCGCAGTTGTTCACACAATTCAACGCCATTCTACAGACCCACGATTCTGCCCGCGGCCTGATCGTGAACATGTCGGATGTTCTTTTCGACACGGGCAAGTATACGCTGCGCCCTCTGGCGCGCGAGAAACTGGCCAAAGTGGCCGGCATCGTCTCGGGGCACCCCGGTCTACGCCTCGATGTGGAAGGCCACACGGACAGCGTCGGCGGCGACGACTACAACCAGCGGCTTTCCGAACAACGCGGCGCAGCGGTGCGCGATTTCCTGACCGAGCAGGGAATGCTGAAGAGTTCAGTAACGGCGAAGGGGTTCGGCAAGACCCAGCCAGTGGCTTCGAACGACACGGCAGAGGGCCGGCAGCAGAACCGGCGAGTCGAGATGGTGGTCTCAGGCGAAGTGATTGGCACGGTGATCGGAACGCCGATCGCGGCCCGGTAGAACTGAGATTCAGCTTCGAGTAACGGCCGCCGGTGGAAACATTCCAGAGAATGTGCCATCGGCGTTTCTTTTTTTCATAGCCCTGTAGTTTGGTTTGTGTTTTTCCAGCTGAGCAATTTTGAACAGACGGCAATCAACCTGGGCTGCTAAGCTGTTTTCCTGTTCTGCGAGAGGTTAGTCATTCCAGGGTGATTACCACCCGGGATCTAGAATTTTCTGCATTAATCAGGAGACTAACTATGGACATCGACGGAATGATCGCCGAACTTCGCGCCGAACGTGCGTGCCTTGATGAGGCACTGATCGGTCTCGAAAAGTTGGCTCAAAAACGGACCCCACGGAGAGGCCGACCGCGAAAATGGCTGAGGCCGGCTGACATCGCTGAACCGAGGACACAAAACGGCTCAGCGAATGGCAGCCGCCATGTCCCTTCTACTTCCTCTGCGAACTAGCCCTTGCCTCACAGTCGCGCGGCGCCCGACCGGTGTCGGCTTGAGCGTTCATTCAGTGCTGTTTGTGAACGGTTATCAGAACGACTGTGCCAACTCATCATTCGCCCACACGTTCGGGAGTGCCGAACAGGTGCTCCATTCTAACGGCAATGCGGCGTCGATTGTCCGGTCACCTACGCGGGTAGGGCGCCCGGGTTCGTGGGGTCGATCAGGTCAACTGCAGATTGCCGGCGGGTATCGCAGCGAGTGCGTCCGCTGCCTGGTCGTCAGTTCCGGTGAGCGCACGAGTAATGTGGCGACGATTGCGGTCGAGTAACGTGGCGATGTGCATCTTCGTGGCGACACTCCTGTTCCGCAAACGCCGCGGGATCTAACACTGCGCAGATGATTGCCATTGAAGACCTCTGAGAAGACCACGCGGTGAGCGGTTTTGAACAGACTGCAAACGATGCGTCTGTTAGGCTAGCTTCGCCGCCAGCATCTCAACAAAGACAACGCAGAGTGATCGCAGTTGCGATCTGTTTTCGACGGAGGAATTAGGAAGGAGCAATACATGTCAAACGTAGCGGTTTACGGCATCTATCAGAATCGAGTACACGTGGAGAAAGCAGTCGATACTCTACGACAGGAGGGCTTCCGGAACACGGACATCTCCGTGCTGTTTCCGGAGAACGCAAGCTCGAAGGACTTTGCCGTCGAGAAAAATACGAAGGCGCCGGAAGGTGCAGCCACGGGTGGAGGTTCCGGCGCCGTTATTGGGGGCGCGCTCGGATGGCTGGCTGGAATTGGCCTGCTGTCAATTCCAGGAGTCGGACCGTTTATCGCAGCAGGTCCGATCATAAGTCTGCTCGCCGGTGTTGGCGTTGGCGGCGCCGTGGGTAGCCTCGTCGGGGCGCTTGTCGGCATGGGGATTCCGGAATACGAGGCAAAGCGGTACGAAGGCCGCATCAAGGATGGTGGCATTCTGCTATCCGTGCACTGCGACACGGCGAGCTGGATTAAGCGCGCGGAGGACCTCTTGAAAGCAACCGGCGCCGAAGACATCGCTTCGGGCAGTGAAGCCTCCGATAACCTGGGAGCGAAATCCGCGACCATACGACGCGTTGGCGTTTAACAGGACCGCGCAAACGCTCGGGGCGGCAGCGTGCCGGTTTCCATGCCGGCTCGCTCTTCCTTATTACATCGGGTAACGGATATTTCCCGCCTGGAGCGTTCCCACCCCGCTCACTTCGAGCCTCGACAATAAGCCGGCTCAACCTTACTTTCTCCGTAGCCGCCGGCGGTTCATGCCGTAGCGGCGCCCATGCGGCTTCTTTTCGGCTTTAGCGCTGGTTTTGCATCACGTCCTCCCCTTCCCCCGCCCGGGCCAACCCTCATCCCCTGCCGTCCGCTTTGTTAAGATGTGTTGAGATCAAGATCGGAGAGACTCCGTTTCAGCCGCCGCAATGCCGCAGGTCAAACTGAAGGTATCCCGTACCCCGCTGCCAAAGACCCCCACAGGAATCGACGGATTGGATGAAGTCACCGGCGGAGGCCTGCCGAAAGGCCGTACCACGCTGGTATGCGGCAGCGCGGGTTGCGGCAAGACTTTACTGGCCATGGAATTTCTGGTGCACGGCGCCGTTCAATACGGCGAGCCCGGCGTGTGCATGGAATTCGAAGAAGCGCCGGATAAGCTGGTGGCCAACATCCAGTCCATGGGTCTTGATTTGCGTGATCTCATCAAACGCAGGAAGCTGATGGTAGACCACGTTCGCGTTGAGCGAAACGAGATTGAAGAGACCGGCGAATACAACCTCGAGGGTCTGTTCATCCGGCTGGGCCATGCGGTGGACGCGATAAAAGCCAAGCGTGTTGTGCTGGACAGCATCGAGACACTTTTTGCCGGATTATCCGACGTAGCGATCCTGCGGGCCGAACTCCGCCGCCTGTTCCGCTGGCTGGACGAGCGCAACCTCACGGCTATCGTTACCGGCGAGCGCGGAAATGGCACGCTGACCCGTCACGGGCTCGAAGAATACATCGCCGATTGCGTGATCCTGCTGGACCATCGCGTCAATGAGCAGATTTCCACGCGGCGGCTGCGCATCGTCAAGTACCGGGGCACGGCTCACGGCACCGATGAATACCCGTACATGATCGATGACGACGGCATTTCGGTGCTGCCGATTACGTCGCTCGCGCTGGCTCACAAGGCTCCCACTACCCGCGTTTCAACGGGAATCGCCGGATTGGACGAGATGCTGGGAGGTAAAGGATTCTACCGCGGCAGCAGCGTGCTGGTGTCCGGCACCGCGGGTACCGGGAAATCCAGCATTGCGGCGAAATTCGCCAGCGCCGCCTGCGCCCGTGGCGAAAGCTGTCTGTATTTTGCTTTTGAAGAGTCTCCGAGCCAGATCATCCGCAACATGCGCTCCGTCGGCGTTGACCTCGAGCCGTGGGTTGAAAAGGGCTTGTTGCACTTTCACGCGGTGCGACCGACCAGCACCGGTCTCGAAGGACATTTAGCCGGTATGCAAAAGCTGGTCAGAAAGCTGTGCCCGGACGTAGTGGTCGTCGACCCGATCACGAGCGTTGTCTCGGTCTCGGGCATTTATGGCGTTAAATCGATGCTGACACGCCTGGTCGATTTTCTAAAAGTGCAGCAGGTCACATCGATATTCACAAATCTCACATTCGGAATCAGGCGCGAAGAGAGAACCGAGGAGGGCATTTCCTCTCTGATGGATACCTGGATTGTGTTATGGGACGGCGAACGAGATGGACAGCGGACACGCGGACTTTATGTTGTGAAATCCCGCGGGATGGCTCATTCGCGCGAACTTCGCGAGCTAGCCGTGAGCCGCAAGGGCGTTGAGTTGGGTGATGTAATGATGGGGAATCGACGGGCCACGGCAGCCGCGGGCTGAGTGAAATGCTATCGTGTGGTCAACGGTAAAGCCAGGAGGCAACACACATGATGAAACACATCCGGGCCGAGTGCCGGTTACGGGCATGAAGAAGAAGTCAAACGCGAAGCGTGTTACTAAGCGTGCCCGCGAGGACTTTTGGGAATTGCGGCTCTATATAGCAGGCCAAACTCCCAATTCAATTACCGCGATTGCCAACTTAGAGAAGATTTGTGAGGATCAGCTGCAGGGCAAGTATCGTATTGAAGTCATCGACTTGCTCGAGAAGCCGCAACTGGCAAAGGGCGATCAGATCGTCGCCATTCCAACCCTGGTGCGAAGGCTGCCGCCGCCCGTCAAGAAAATCGTTGGCAACCTCTCCCGGACCGAGCGGGCTCTGGTCGGATTGGATATTCAGCCCGTGCGCTGAAGCAAAGATTGGATAGCCATGTCCGGCAAGCGAGCGAGTTCCGTGGGGCGTGCCAGGCCGGTAAAGAACAAATCGCGTACTAAAACTCTCAGAACACGCCAACGCTCTCGGCGTGAACCTGCACCGCCAATGCGATCCGATCATGAGGAGAAGCTTCGTGACCGCCTGGAAACGGCGGAGGAAACTTTAGCTGGCATACAGTCCGGCGAAGTGGATGCCTTGATGGTTTTCGGCCGGCACGGAGAGCAGGTGGTCACCCTGAAAGGACGAGAGCCCTCCTATCGCATGCTGGTGGAGGCCATGAGCGAAGGCGCGGCGACTCTTTCGAGCGATGGACTGGTGCTCTACTCGAACCGAAAGTTTGCCGAGATGATTCGCAGACCACGGGGAAAAGTTGCCGGAATAGCGATTCGCTCGCTGCTTGAGGAAAAAGAGCGAGACAGATTCGGAACGCTCCTGGCGGCAGCTAAGAAAGGGGTCGCGAAAGGCGAATTCAAACTGTGTGCGATTGGCGGGGGCCTGGTTCCCGTCCACTTGTCTTTGAGCCGATTTCGAGGATACGAGGGCCACGCCCTCGGCATGGTGGTTACCGATCTGAGCGAGCAAAGACGCAGGCAGGCCCAAGAAATCAGGCATACCGAAAGCACGCACCGCCTTCTGTTGGAGCGGGCGTTTTCGGCCCAGGAGGAGGAGCGGCGCCGGATTGCGCGTGAATTGCACGACGAAGCCGGGCAATTGCTGACCTCTCTTCTGGTCGGCCTGCGTACACTGGAAGATTCCCGGAATATAGCGGACGCCCAAACACAGGGACGTCGTCTGAGGAAAATCGCGGCGCAGGCCATCGATGAGCTCGGACGGCTCGCTCGCGGGCTTCACCCGACCATATTGGAGGACCATGGATTGGGTGTTGCGCTGAGCCGCTACGTTGCGGAGTATGCAAAGACCCACAACATAGCTGCGTCTCTCAACCTCGACGGACTGGACTCCTGCAACCTGAACTCCGAAGTTCAGATCAGGTTGTATCGCATTCTCCAGGAGGCCCTGATCAACGTGGCGCGGCATGCGGAAGCGAAGGCGGTCAGCATTACATTCGAGCGTTCGGCCAGAGCTTTGACGGTAGCCGTGACCGATAATGGGCGCGGCTTTGACATTAAGGGCGTGACCGCCTCCTCAAGCCGCCTCGGCATTCAGGGCATGCGGGAAAGAGTGACCATGTTGGGTGGAACCATCAGTTTCACATCGAATGGCGCCGGGACCCGGATTTTGATAGAGATCCCACTGGCTGGTCAGCCCGGCGTCCAGTTCTTCGAGCGGCAAAAGAGGGTCTGAAATGGCCGCGCCAAAATCCACGATCAGGGTCATGATCGCGGACGATCACGCCATTCTGCGTGCGGGGCTGAGGCTGCTGGTCAATGCCCAGCCCGATATGGAATTAGTCGCGGAAGCGGCCGATGGCGAGGCGGCGATTCAAGCGGCGCTCGAAACCAAACCGGACGTGGCATTGATGGATCTGACGATGCCCCGGACCGGCGGGATGCGGGCGCTTCAGGAGATCGTGCGAACCTGTGCGAAGACCCGCGTCCTTATTCTCACGATGCACGACGATCCCGCATATTTACGCTCGGTACTGGCTGCCGGCGCCTCCGGTTACGTGTTGAAGAGGAGCGTGGACGCGGAGCTGCTTACGGCGATACGCGCGGTGTATCAGGGAGGAACGTTCGTCGACCCGAGTCTGGCCGATGTTCTCGTCCAGGATGTGCTAGCGAAAAAGGGCGCTAAAACGAGTCCCAAACGGACGGTAAACATCCTGAGCGAACGCGAACTGCAAGTGCTCCGGCTTGTAGCCCGTGGTTACAGCAGCCAGCAGATCGCCAAGCAGATTCTGGTGGGCGTCAAAACGGTGGAGACATATCGTTCCCGCCTGACTCAAAAGCTCGGACTTCGTACGCGCAGTGATGTGATTCGTTTTGCGGTACAAATGGGGCTGTTGACGCCGGAAACGCTGGAGGCTGAAGACGGCCGCCCGGCTCGGTAGGCGCACTCGCTTCGATCCGCTTCCTGCCTCATAACGTAGTGTACTGCATCCCCTTGTAAGGGATTACCCTGACAAGACCTCCGCTTTTTAGCAGGATTCCCGATATCCTCAAAAGGGTACGCGGCCGCAGACTGATGGGGAGGAGTCGGCGTGGCCTTACAGGCGAAGATCGCGAAGCGAGCGCGTGTGCACAAGGAGGCGCTCGAGGAAGTACCTCGTCGTGCGCCGAATGACTATATGACTCCCAAACTGAAGGCTGTTTTCGATCCGAAACTCTTCCTGTCAAAGGTTGGCAAAGGCCGGACGATTTCGGAATACCGTAAGAGTGAGGTGGTTTTCGCTCAAGGCGACCGGGCGGATGCCATTTTTTATATCCAGAAGGGCAAGGTCAAGCTTACCGTCGTCTCCAACGCCGGCAAAGAAGCGG
>DATLVQ010000412.1:0-8380 GCA_035577325.1 Bryobacteraceae bacterium
TCGCCTTGTATACAGGCGAGAACCCGTACGGCGGATTGCACAACGTGTCGCAATTCTACAATCCTGCGG
Source organism: Bryobacteraceae bacterium (assembly GCA_035577325.1). Classification (GTDB taxonomy): domain Bacteria; phylum Acidobacteriota; class Terriglobia; order Bryobacterales; family Bryobacteraceae; genus QHXW01. The sequence continues at coordinate 70 of DATLVQ010000412.1, forward strand.
CTTTCAAGAATCCGCCGGTGGTTACGCAAATTGGACAAACGGACTTCGCACCCTTGGGCGGGGGCAATACCCAGGTCTCCGGTCCACCGCTTAGGCGGCTGGATTTCTCACTGTTCAAGTCATTTCCGATTGGTGAGCACCGGCGCATAGAGTTCCGCGCGGAGTCGTTCAATCTGACCAATACTCCTACCTTTGCCCAGCCCGGGAACACGAATTTCCAGGATAAGGCCAACTTTGGGGCGATCTACTCGACACGAGATCAGCCCAATGATCCGCGAGAGCTCCAGTTTGCGCTAAAGTTTTATTTCTAAGGGTTCGTCCGCGGGGCGGCGTTCGCGCCCTGCGTGCATCCCATGGTCATGCGATGCGCAAATGCCAGTCGGATGCTCTTGTTTTCAGGCCTGTCCTTCTTGTTCCTCGCCTGTGTTTCCCCGGCTCAAGTTGCGCGGACCGAAAGCATCCTGCGTGAACAACTTCGCTTGCAGCCGGACAGCTTCCAGGCCAATCATGCGCTCGGCGAGTTTTACATTCGGCAGCACAACCTAAAGGCCGCGATCCCCTACCTGGAAAAGGCCCGGCAAATGGATCCGGCGCAATACGACAACGCATATGACCTGGCTCTGGCGTATCTGGAAACGGGCATGACAGCCCAGAGCCGTGCGGTGATCATCGCGTTGGTTGCGAAGAAGGACGGCGCCGAGCTGCACAACCTATTGGGCGACGTCGAAGAGCGTGAAGGGCACGTTGATGCCGCCGCCCAACAATACGAAGCCGCCGCCCGGATGGATCCCACGGAGAAAAATCTGTTCGATTTGGGCAGCGATTTGCTGCGGCATCGTGGGTTCGAGCCCGCGCTCAAAGTATTTATGTTTGGCGCCGGGCGCTATCCGCGGTCGGCGAGACTGCGCGTGGGGCTGGGGATTTCACATTACTCATTAGGACAATACGACGACGCGGTGGCAACTCTATGCCAGGCTGTCGATCTGGATCCTAAAGATACGAAAGCCATCGATTTTCTGGGCAAAGTGTACGATGTTTCTCCCCAGTTTGCGGATGAGGTCACCAAACGCCTCGCGCATTTCGTCCAGATCTATCCCGATAATGCCGCCGCGAACTATTACTACGCCCTAAGTCTGCGCAAGCGCGCGGTCGAGCCAGGATCGAATGAATTGCAACGCGGCGCGGAATTCCATTTGCTGCGAGCGGTAAAGCTCGATCCTGGGTACGCGGACGCGCACTTCGAGCTAGGCCTGTTCTACGAAGATGAAAAGCAGGACGCAAAGGCCATCCAGGAATACCAACTGGCGGTCAAGCTTCGGCCAGAGCTTTCGAAGGCACATTACCATCTTGGCCGCCTGTATCAGAAGAACGGCCATCCGGCACGCGCGCAGAAGGAGCTCGAAACATTTGAAGCGCTCAAGACCAAATAGCCCTTCCGCCAATCCAATGCCTCGCGGCCGGACGCCGCTGTGAGGCGCCGCGAGTTCCTGGGCGCCTGCGCTTTCGGGTTCCTGCCAACGCAAAGATCCGCCTTCGCCGAACGCGTGCAAGCGCATTACCGGCGTCCGCCTCCCTATCAGCCATACATTCCCCTGATGGAGGCCGGTCACGATGAGTTCCCCGATGAGCAGAACGCGATCGACCTGGTGGCGCGGCTGCAGCACTGGTGGGCGGCCCAGGGCAATGGCGGCGAAGCGCGATTTTACGTTTTGCCCGGCAATACGGTGCGCTTCGAAATCAAGTCGGCGGGCACGTACAAGACGGGGATAGGCAAAATCCGTTTCGATGGCGATCGCATCGACGGCATTGCGCCCATCGAAGAATATGTGGCGTCAACCCCGAAGCCGTTGTTCCGCGACGTTACAGGCGCCGTTTTCCATGGCGTACCGTCGTTCATGGAACAGCTTTCGCGCGGCATACCGTATTGGGCGGCGCGACTCGATCCTGCCACCGGAATCCAGATATATGGCAGCAATGGCATTGCCGTGGGCGACATCGATAACGATGGCGTGGATGAGGTATACGTCTGCCAGCCGGGCGGATTACCCAACCGTTTGTACAAGAACGTGAATGGCCGATTCGTGGACGTCAGTGCCAAGGCGGGCGTCGACGTGCTGGATGAAACGTCCTGCGCGCTTTTCCTGGACCTGCGTAATCTGGGCCGGCAGGATCTAGTCGTCCTGAGTGGCAGAGGGCCGGCCCTGTTCCTAAATCACGGCGACGGCACGTTCCGGTTGCGAACCGATGCCTTCAACTTTCGAACGCCGCCGCAAGGGAGTTTCACCGGCATGTCCGCGGCGGATTACGATCGCGACGGCAAGCTCGATCTGTATCTCTGCTCCTATCTGTTCTTTCAAACGGAGGCGCAGTACCGGTACCCGTTGCCGTATCACGATGCTCAGAACGGGCCACCGAACTTTCTGTTTCGCAACCGTCTGGACACCGATGGGCAAGGTACATTCGATGACGTAACCGCCGAATCGGGGCTCGACCAGAATAACAATCGCTTCAGCTTCGCACCGGCATGGTGCGATTACGACGGCGACGGGTGGCCCGACCTTTATGTAGCCAACGATTTCGGGCGGAAGAACCTTTACAAGAACGATCGTGGGCGCTTCCGGGATGTTGCCGCGGAAGCCGGCATCGAAGACTTGGGCCCCGGCATGAGCGCTGCCTGGTTTGATTATGACGGTGATGGCCGGCCCGATCTCTACGTGGCCAACATGTGGACCGATGCCGGGCAGCGGGTCACGCGATCGGATGCGTTTCAGCCGGCCAAAGGCGCGGGCATGTCGGAAGCGTACAGGCGGCACACTAAGGGAAATTCGCTCTATCGCAATCGCGGCGACGGAAAATTCGCGGAGACCGGGAGACAGGAGGGCGTGGAAGCGGGCCGGTGGGCATGGTCATCCGATGCACACGATTTTGATTGCGACCGCTCACCCGAAATTTTCGTTACGTGCGGCATGCTAACCAACCATGTCGAGCCGGACCTGGGGAGTTTTTTCTGGCGTCAGGTAGTAGCGAAGTCGCCCGCGGACGCGAAACCCGCCGTCGCATACGAGAACGGCTGGAACGCCTTGAACCAGTTCATTCGAGAAGGGAATAGCTGGAACGGTCACGAGCCCAATGTCTTTTTTGTGCGGCGGGATGGCCGCTATCGCGACTATTCCGGAGTGAGCGGACTCGACGTGGCCGAAGACGGACGCGCTTTCGCCGTTACCGATCTCACCGGCGGTGGCACGCTCGATGTCATCTTGAAGAGCCGTCTCGGCCCACAGGTGCGCGTGTTCGCAAACCAGTGCGCGGGTGAACGAAACCGCATCGTATTCCGATTGCGCGGTACGAAATCGAATCGCGATGCAATTGGCGCGCGCGTCGAAGTGGACGGCCAGGTCAAGTGGGTGTCGGCCGGGTCGGGATACCTTTCGCAGCATACCAAGAAAGTGCACTTCGGCCTAGGCGAGCGGCGGTCCGCCGGCACCGTCAGGATTATCTGGCCATCGGGCGCCGAGCAGACGGCCGGACCGGTGGATGCCGGATTCGAATATGACGTCGAAGAAGGAAACCGGCAATTGCGAAAAACGCCATTGCGGCCGCGTTTCGCATTCCCGGATAGTGTCCCCGCGATCAAGCCTGATAACCGGCCAAGTGTCCATACGACGTGGTTTCTGGAGTCCATTCCATTGCCCGACATCCGAAAAGGGCCGGGTCTTGTAACGATCACTTCGCGCGAGCCGGATGAGACCCTGGCAGCATACTCACTGTTCCGCCGGTATCTCTTCGAATGGCGCGCGGACCTCGATCTCCCTCTATATTTGCTCGTGGATGAGAAAGGGCGTGCGCGGAAAATTTATGCCGTTGAGCCGGATACAAAAGATGTGCAGGCCGATATCGCCTCGCCCTGCAAGCCGCTTCCGTTTCCCGGCCACTACCTTGTTGAGCCCCGGCGTGATTTCTATAAAATCGGCGCGGCACTGTTTTGGTCAGGCTACGCCGAACAAGCCTTGCCATATCTGGAAGCGGTCCTGGAGCGGTCTCCACAAAACGCCCAGACCATGGTGCTGGTAGCCCAAATTCATCTCGATGCAAAGCGGACGGCGCAGGCTCGCCGAGTACTTGAACAGGCGCTGGCGGCCGATCCAACGAACGCCGAGGCATGGAATGAGCTGGGTGGCGTTGAACTCGCGGATGGGAACGTCAAGAGTGCTTTAGAACGCTATCAGAAAGCGCTCGATATCAAGCCGGATCTTTCCTTTGCCTTGATGAACGCCGCCCAGGCATACGCGCAGCTGGGTGACGCCGCGAGCGCGGAGCGATTGTTCCGCCGTACATTGGTCGCAGACCCCAGGTCTGCCGAAGCCGCCAACGGCCTCGGCCTCGCCTTGGCGAATCAGAATCGGCTGGACGAAGCGAAGCGGGCTTTTGAACAGGCGATCGAAATGCGGCGAAGTTACGGGTCTGCTATCAACAACCTGGGCGTTTTGTATGGCAGCCGGGGCGATTTGAGCAACGCCATTGCTGCGTTCCGCTACGGAATCCAAGTCGCGCCGGACGAGGATGACTTGTATCTGAATCTGATCCGTACTTACGTGAATATGGGGGAGCGCGATACGGCACGGAACGTGGTCGAGGAGTGGCTTACCCGCAAGCCCCAGAACCCTATGGCACTCAAAGCCTTACGCGCTTTGGAGGTGAAATAGAGCCGCCCGTAATGAGCTCGGTGCTGCGCCAGACCACTTGGGAGCACTTGCCGTTTTCGTCCCCGAGTCATTCCGGCACACGTATGGCACCCCGCCAGCGCAAGCCGGTGGCTTCCCATCACATGCCTTCGATTGGCGATTTCCCGATGGCTCCGCGTCCGTAAGCCACGACGCTTTGTTCTAGAAGGTCCTAACCAGCGAGCCGCGGAACTCCAGTCCGATCAGGAATTTTGATTTCTGCTCCGTGCAGTGACGAACGGTAGCAGATCCCATCAGCTGCAGTTCCTTCGAATTCAGGTACACCGCCGAGCCAACAGCAATGGGTTCCGGTGACATCATCGACGCACCCGTGCTACTCATGTTGACGGCGCGAGTTTGCGTCTGCTTTTTCCACCCGTGCTCGTCCTGCCAGGCTATCTCGAAGCGGGAACTGATCGGCGATCGGATGTAACGGCGGCCATCGAGCTTACCAAACGTGTTCTGGACGCGAGCGCGAGCGACTTCGGGGCCGAATTTGTTGGTGGCGAACCGGGATATGAACGACTGCAGGGCCATCGAGATTCTCCTCGGGCGTCAATATTTGCAATCATCGATCCAATACCTTGGTCTATGGAATCATCGCTTTGCGTGCTCTGCTGCTGTCACGACTTTACCAATAGTCAAAAGCCTGCCAGCACCCAATTTCCATCGTGTGGGGGCATGCGCTAGAAAATTGCGAAGGCGTGGCCTTACCAACTTCAATTCCGGTATCACGGAGGCAACCGGCAGTGAGTGGGTCTGGAAAATTACGAAGGCTTGCAGCCGCCGCCTTTTTGAGGAATTCGCAGCCCGTTTCTGAGGAGTGCAATCACGCGTTGGGTTGCACGTAGGTAGCCGCCTCTTTGGAGGCAGTCTAACGTCGGCGATGGCGCGGACGGATTGTCCTAAATTCCAGGCGACATGAAATCAAATTGGTCGATGGATCTTCTCACGGGCGGGCTGCAAAACCCTTCAAACGGCCTGCCACCGTCGTGCCAGCCATTCTTGCTCTCTCGTGCTCTTCCAAGACCGAAGCTCTCAAGCGTACTTCCACCGGGGTCGCTGCTCTTGCTTTCCGGTGCTCTTCCAAGACCGAATTGCAAACAGCGACGCACTCGTTGCAGATGAACACATGGCTATCGGACGGATTCGAGATGAGGGTGTCTACCTGGTCTTGAGTTCTACTGCAAAACGAACATCTGGGCACTTCATCCTGGCGCTTGCCGAACATGATCCCAGTATGGCGAGGGACTGGCGGAAGTCAAGATGCTTAAAGTTCACGGTTGGTGCTGGTGATTGAGCTAGGACTCTTCGGTGCCGCGAGGCATCGAAAGATGCTGTCCCTCAGCGCCAGAAGATTGCTTGCCTGCGGAAAGCAATTCAGGCAGATTTAAGACTCCGACTGCATGGTCGAGCCTGGCGCGGTTCCCCCCTTTCAAGACCGCGCCAGTTTTTTCCCAACAGTTCTGTGGTTGAAGTTAGCGGCGGAAACGCCAGTCCGAACCGCATCGGTCGCTGTCTAATTAATCGCCGGACAGCCGGCACAATGCCACTGCTTCGCACCGCAGCCCGTCAGAGCTTGCGAGACGTACTCGTCGATCCGTGCTGTGGGACGCTGAAAAGTGGCCGGCGGCTTTTAACTCATTATTGCGTCAATCGTTGAACAAGCGCCGTCATCACGTCTGGCAATTGGAGGTAACCGGCGTGCAGACCTGGAATTGACGTCTTAGAGATGTTCAACGACCTGAAAGCAGGAATTAGCACCGGAGGCGAAGCTAAGTTGTTCGGGTCAATGATCCAGCCCAACATACTGAACCCCGGCACTATCCCATCTCCCAGAATCCTCCCCAATTGAAACGGCGAACTTGTGCCCGTTCGCGTGAATGCAGTGGCCTGCATAACGCTGTAGAAGATAGCGTATTTTACGTTGTTCGGCAGTGGTCGGGCGTTTAGGTCGGCCAGTTCAGAGTTTGGTGTAAAGACAAACGGGTCCGTGGCCGCTGCTCGGACCCACTTCCAAACCGGGTACATGTTGCGAAGCCCCGCGAAAGTCGCCCAGACAGAACCCGAATTTGGAGGCACGGCCATTATGAGTTGATTTAAGTTAGTCGGCCCTGATGCGAAGCTCACCAGGTACTGCCGTGCAACCAGCCCACCCTTGCTGTGGGTCACAACATTCACCTTGTCGGCCCATGTAAGTGACTTGACCTGATTAATGAGCAAATCCAGCTGAGATGCGCCAGCCAAGAACGTGGATGTCGTCGTCGCATAACTCAGCGTATACAGGGTTGGATAACCCGTGGGATCTGACCTTAGCTCATATGGTGCTCCCAGGACGTTAGGTCCCAAGGAGACGGTCTTCAATGTGGCTTCGAGCGTGGGATATGTGCCGTCGCCTCCGTTACCGTTGAAAATACCGGGAATGATAACAACGGGAAGCAAGACGGCGGCGCTTTGTGGACTGCTTGTGCAAGCAGCTGCGCCTTCGGTCAAGCCTGGAGTTACGGAGAACCTCGCATTGTCTGTGAATCGAGCGACATTATTCACGGAGAGGTCAAGAAACAAGGACTGTGCTTGTGTGCCCGTCGACCCAGACGAAAGAGCAAAGGTGCTGCTCAATGACGCTCCGCCGATGTTGGTAGCGGCAGAAAGGCTCTTCGACGAGTTGGGATCACTGCTGAACTGTCCGGTCACATCGACTTGCAACGTGTGGGAGTCGAACATTCTTACAGCGGTCACGCTCACCTGGCAGGAGGTACTTAAAGTACCTACGCGCACATTTTCCGCGATTTGCTGCGCTTGGCTGAGCGACCCGAATCCCAGGGCAGCCAGAACGACAACGGTAATCCGCATTATGATCTCTTCTCCCCGAGCAGGACACTGTAGCACAGTCGTGTCTCAGTGGAGGGCATGGCCCACAACGGAATGTGTATCGTTTCCGGCTGACGTCAAAGAGCGCGAAATTCGACGGGCGCCTGCCGAATGTATTCGTGGTAAAGGTGAAAGTCGCAACCGCGATGGATACGCACGGCGCTGTCCCCCGGCGTCTGTGAGCTCGACAATGCGCTCATCGGCAAGCTCCGGCCGGTAGGCATAATGCGGATGGCATCGGGTGTGGCGACGATATCGGTGGCCCGGAATCCGCCGTCAGCCGCACCTGGCCAGCGATTCTTCGAGCGTCCGCGTTGCATCATCCAAGCCGTGCAAAATCTGGCGTGGATGTACACGCGTCGGAACCCTCCCAGTTAACGCAGGGTTATTTCGGGTAGATTCCCAGCATGCTCGGCCCTGAATCGCGCCGGAGTTTTTGCTAAATTTCCGGGTAAAACTCGAAAAAAGCATCGAGCGATTCCAGCAGCTGCTTGCGGATTTCCAATTCGCTGGCGCCTTCGATCAGATGCATGGTCACTGAAGCTTTGCGGCCGTTCTTGAGGGCGACGGCGGCATCGCTCACCGATTCGAACTCATCGCTCGGCAGCATGCGCACGCCGTAAACCAGCGTCAGCTTGGCCATCAGATGAACATTTCTTCGTCTTGCGTGGCGTGGTCGACCGATTCACGCCGGCTGTGCGCCACCACCGATATGGCCG
>DATLVQ010000413.1:0-10104 GCA_035577325.1 Bryobacteraceae bacterium
AATGTCCGCAGCCATCCCGCTTGCAGGCCCGGTGGCTAGTGCAATGAGGGAGCCAATATTCCACAGGAGCGCTAGCGCCGCGGCAATTGCTGGGAGCCTGCTACGCTCTTCCCGTACGCGCCGCCAGTTCACCAGGAAGAAATACAACAGCATCCCGAAGATTACGGTCCCGGCACAATGTCCGATCGTGTTGATCAGAACAGGTTCGTGGATGCTGAGCCAATCCGGCATTTCTCGTTCTTACAATATCTGATTTCAGCGGAAGGAGCTACGACGGCCTGTGGCCTTCAGCGAGACGGATACAAATCGGCGGTCTTTCCGAAAAGAGGTCAGAAATCATTGGTTGGATGGGTTGCCATCCTTCTGGCGCCGCGCCTCGGCGAGGCGTTCAGTATCGCGAGCGCCGGAATCGGGCGTTGGTAATCAATTGGTGATTGCCGTTTTGCCGTCCTACCGTTGTTTTTTGAAAAAAGTGGCAACAATTAATTACATGCACAAAGAATGGCCGCTTGGCCTACGGTCACAGTACGACATAAGCGAGCATTGAAAACTATAGTGAACTGCCCCACGATAGGACCATGCACGACCCCGTGGTGGTGGTTCTGCTCGTCGTAGTCGGGACCATCGGGACGGCAAGGCTTCTGGACCGGATCGGCCAGAGCCACCGTAAATAAAATCTGAGAAGACTTCGGCTTGTCGGTCACCATGTTCTCGGCCCCAGCTGTGCCACGTGCCTGCTCTGCCACCCGGGATTGCAACGACGCGAGCCTCAGGGGGCTGGGGCTTCGCATTGCGCATGGTAGTCTTGGTTGGAACCAGCCATGCCCTGTGAGAGCTGTGACGCACTCGAACTGCGGCACATAAGTCGAACCGAGGAATACATAAGTTTGATCGAACGACAGAGTCGGATGTTTCGAAACGGTCAGGCCGAGTCTGGACGCGAACTTGATGGGGCGATTGTCGCGGCGAAAGAGGCCATGCACGAAGGCTTGCGGACTTGGGCCGAGCATCGGGATTCGCACCCAAGAACCGCTTCAGCCTAAGGCGAGCACCCGAGGGTTACGCCGATTTATGGTGACATGCCCGGTTTGAACAGTCGCCAAGAGCCACGAGGCATTTGGAATTACCGCGGAATTTTTCACCAACAAATCGAAGTCGCGCTGCAGTGCAACTCGAACATGCAATGCAGAGATCGACCAGTGTCAGCGTAACGGGGAATGTCGCTAAACCCACAGCGCTCCGGACACGAGTAAAAGAATCACTACTCGAAGTGTCTCTAATTTAGTAGTAAGCGTTGGCTGGGCGATTCGCGCTGAACAAAAAATGCGGAGGCGAAGAACCACCGAGCGCCCGCAAAGCTTCGCCCGCTGATAGCGGAAACGGCTCGTGTTACGCCAGTTGTTTCTTGCCAGCCTTCTTTGCGGCGGCCCATCTCTTCTTCATGCCTATGGCCAGCCGCCTTCTTCCTCGGGCTCATCGCTCCACGGCATGGCGCCGCAGCACGCTTTGATGCAGCTTGAGGCACAGCGATCTGCTATCGATTGCGCTATTTCGGCTCTTCGGGAGGTAGCAGAAAAGAGCACCTTGCCCCTGGCCAAGGCAGATGTCGACTGCTTTTGAAGTGCTAGAGTCGATTTCGCGAGCGACAGCCTCCGATCGCAGCGCAGTGTCTCGAGGCGAACCCTTCGAGGTCTCAGTCGAGCGCGAGAACAAGGCAAGCACGTTTTTCTACCGTGGATGAGGTGCAATGATTCATCAGCGCCTGCACGCAGCCTCACGATCGGATCTTACAAAACGTTACTGAAGTGCGATATTCGCGTGCACGTCGGAGGACACAAGGGGTACTCCGGCGGGTTAAGGAAGCTCTACGGCGGTGTACTCGGGTGTGTTCCAGGTAGCACTGCATAGAAGATGCTTCCCGTTCCCACACTGTCGACGCCAACACTTCCGCCCTGCGCTTCCACAATCCGTTTTACCAAAGCAAGCCCGAGGCCGGCACCTTGTCCAGGGCGTTTCTGGGTACGGTCCAGTTGCTGAAAATCGTTAAACAGCAGCGAAACCTCTTCCGGTTTGATGCCGGGGCCATGATCGGCAACCTCCACACGAAATCCTCCGCTCTCATCTGGAATGGCTCGCACTTGCACCAGGCTCTCCGCGGGCGAAAATTTGATTGCATTCGATAAGAGGTTATAAACGATCTGTCGCAGCCGAATGGGATCAGTCGTGACGGCGCTAACTGCGGGATCGGCTGTAACAGACACATTGACACCATTTTCATCCGCCAGAGTGCGCAAAACGTCGCACACTTCCTTCAACAGTCGTGGTACATCTACGAGTTGTGGTGATAACTCTATCTTGCCGAGTACGGCGCGCTCGAGATCGAGCAGATTGTTCACGAGATCGAGCAGATGGTGGCCACTGGCGAGAATGTCGCCCATATACTCTTTCTGTTGCGGAGACAGGTCGCCTAGCAGTTCGTCGTGGATTAGTTCGGAGAGCCCAATGATGCCGTTCAACGGCGTGCGCAGCTCATGTGACATGTTAGCGAGAAAGCGGTTCTTGACCAGATTGGCCTGACGGGCCACCTCTAGAGCTTCTATAAGCTCGTCACGCTTAATCAATAATTCGAGGGTATACTGCTCGGCTTTCCTGGACGCAGTTTCAGCGAGCCTACGCTGCCTGACGTCAAGCAGTGCGGAACGAAGGCCTGTAATCCGGCCCAAGGTGTCTCGGATGAGCGTCGCGTGTACTGCCACGGGGATTGATGACCCATCTTTACAGACAATCTCGATCTCAAACGGGGCCGTAGGCCCGTTAGCATTTAACATTGCATCTGTTACTTGCCGGCTGATGTCTCGGAAATGCTGGGCAGCGAAATCCCATATACACTTGCCTACTAAATCATTCTCGTCGTACCCTAACAGAGCGCACCCGGCGCGGTTGAATCTTCGAATGACTGCTCTGTGATCGACGTCGTAATACGGAACCGGCGCCTGCTCAAACAAATCTCGGAAGCGTTCCTCGCTCTCGCGGAGTACTCGTTCAGCTTCGGAACGCGACCGTTCTGCATCCCTTCGTGCCGTTCGTTCCTCAGCTTCCGCAATCGCTCGGCGGACGGCGGGAGCTAGGCGGGACAGTCGGTTTTTGAAAACATAGTCGGTGGCTCCGCCTTTAATGAGTTCAATAGCCAGATCTTCACCCATGGCACCGGAAACGAAAATGAAGGGCACGTCCGGCGCCTTTTGCAAAGCAATTTTCAGTGCCGACACACCGTCGAAGGTCGGCAATGAGTGATCCGATAGGATCAAATCGAAGCCGCCTCGTTCGAGGGCGCCAACGAAATCTTGCTCCGTTTCGACGTGAACCGCTTCACACTTTATCTTCGCCTGGGCAAGCGTCGCCAAAATCAGGTCCGCGTCAGCATGGTTGTCTTCCAATGATAGGATTTGCAGTGGCGACTTCATGGTACTGGTTCGATCGTGAAGGTTGGAGGACAAACGTTCCTGCTGGTGGCCATTTGACAGTTCCCGCTCGTCACGCACGTCTCGAATCACGATTGGTCCATCCAACTTCGGGTCTTGGGGCTAGGTCTCGTCCACATCGGAATGCCATCGGCTCTAAGCCTCGACAAGCGGCGGCCGGTTCACTACCAACCAGTAGAATCCCGCGGCCTTCACGGTTTGGCGGAACTGGACGGAATCCACGGGCTTCTGGATATAGCTGTTAACTCCGAGTTTGTAAGTCTCGACAATATCTCGCTGTTCCGCGGAGGACGTCAACACGACTACTGGAATCGTTCGCGTCTCCGGCCTGGCTCTGATCTCGCGCAACACCTCCAGTCCGTCGATCTTGGGTAACTTTAGATCCAGTAAGACCAACTTTGGCTGTGATTCCAGCGAGCGGCCAGTGTGAGCTCCTCGGCGGAGCAGAAAATCCAAGGCTTCCTCGCCGTCGCGAGCCACTTCGATGCGATTGTTCACACGATCGCCGTCGAGAGCACGCAGGGTCATCTCCAAATCGAGCGGGTCGTCTTCAACCAGCAGAATCTCTATCGCTTCATGTTCTCTTGCCGTCACCGTTCTTCCCTCCCTCGGGACCATTCGCCCTTTGTCGTCCGTCGTTCTGAGACGTAAGGCTAAAGAAAAAGGTAGCACCCTTATCGATCTCCGCCTCGGCCCAGATGCGCCCTCCGTGCTTATGAATGATTCGTTGAACGGTGGCCAGTCCGACGCCTGTTCCTTCGAAGTCCTCCTTGCGGTGCAATCGCTGAAAGACGCCAAACAGCTTGTCGGCATATTTCATATTGAAGCCCACGCCATTATCACGTACGAAGTTCACGAGCTGACCTTCCCATGACACTTGACCAATGTCAATCACGGCTGGTTTCCGGGGACGCGTATACTTGGCGGCGTTCGAGAGCAGGTTATAGAAGACCTGCTTCATCAACCCAGGGTCGCAGTCAACAAACGGCAAATCACCGACCTGCCATTGAATGTCACGGCCCTCGGTTTCGGTTTTCAAATCTCGCAGAACTTCTTGTACCAGCGAATTCAGCCCTGTCGCCTGGAGGCGCGGCTCCTGGCGGCCGATGCGCGCGAGACTCAACAAATCGTCGATCAATCGCCCCATTTGCTGGGTCCCTTCACCGATGCGCTGCAGATGCTTCTTGGCCTCAGGTTCCAGTTGTGGGCCGAACGATTCCACCAACAGATTGGAAAATCCTTGAATGTGGCGCAACGGAGCACGGAGATCGTGAGCCACCGAATACGTAAACGCTTCCAATTCCTTGTTCGTAGCATCGAGTTCTGCAGTACGCTGCGTTACACGCTGCTCCAACTCCTCCTGAGATGTCTGCAGAGCCGCATCACGCGCCTGAATCTGGACCAGCATTTCATTAAAGGCCTCGATCAGAAGCCCTACTTCGTCATGGTTGTCAGTTGAGGGCGCCCGAACGGAATACGTTTTCTCTCGAGAGACGATCCTCGCAGTCTCCGCCAACTGCAGGATTGGTCGAGTAGCGGCTCGTTGGAACGCCATTAGTAGCAGAAAGGCCGCGGTCAGGGATACCGACAAGACCGCCGCAACGATACCAACGTACTGTACTAGCCGGTGATTCATCTCTTGCAAATCAGACCGTATGTAGACTGTTCCGATCGGCTTCCCTTGAAATACGATGGAGCGAATTAGTTTAAGTTCCTTGTCGGCGAACCAGTGTTCCTCTGTTTGACCGGCCGGCATCGGAGGTATCGGCGGGACGAACCCACCTGCGCCTCGCCGATACACCGCAAAAGGCTCGCCCGCGAGCGTGTAGATGCCACTGGAAAGAACGGTAGGGGCAGCCTTTAATGCGGAAAGAGTATTTTCACCGGACTTCGCATCATTAAACAGCAGAGCGGAAGCACTATTTGCTCCGACCATTTGGGCTTGAATCGATAGAGTTTTGACCATATTTGACCGGAGCGTGGCCAACTCGTAAACACCAAATGCGACACAAGCTAGTAGCAAAGTAACGCCGCTGACCAGCATGTTCATCAATGTCAGCTTTTTCTTGATCGAGTAGTCTCGAAATTTGAGCATATAGGCGGTCTCCGGCTACGGACTCCTGCTAACGGTGACCGCCAACTTCAGCAGCTCAGAACTCAGGTTTAACCCGGCGCGCTCAGTGGCGGCCAGGTTGATATCGAAACGCACTCTATTCCCGTCCAAGAGAAACTGGATTATGCCGCCTCGCCGATTGAACTGGGGCATGTCGCTGACAGTTAGAACACGCAACGTCCTCAGAGCCCCCAGGATCTCCTTCCATTGATTGGCCTCGGAAGAACTTATGAATAGGATGCGGCAGTCTGCCGCATCCTGCGGCCGCGAGATTCGCTTCGCCAGCATATGGGCGCCTCCGATGGTTTCGCCGGCTACGGCGCTATCAAGATCTGCGCCAAAGGGATCTTGGCCGAGCACGCATATGTTGAACGATTCGCTCTTGTTAACCGAGTCGGTACCGGGCCATTCGGTGAATCTGCCAAAGTTGGCCAGATAGGCAGCCTTCACCTTATACTCGGTAATTTTTGTAGGCTGCGCCGACAGGTTGCAGGTGCCGACTAAGGTTACCGCAAAGGCCACGGCGGCGAAATGAGTGTGACGGGAAAGGCGACGCCAAGCGTGGCGACTCATCCCGCTCACTGTCGCCATGTGATTGCCCCGTAGACGTTACGTTTGATTCCGACCAGCGTTATCGGGTCTCCACCGTACTCCGCATGGTGGGGCTGCAACAGGTTTTGCCCGACCAAAGAGAACTCAAAGTGTGGGATACGACGCCAGCTTAGTCGGACGTCCGCTGTGCCGTAGCTCGTGACCAATTGCGTCGGCAGATCACTGACGTAACGATAGGCTTGACTAAACTCCAGGTTTCCAGGTAGCTCCAGTGAAGATTGGATTACCAACTGATGATGTGGGCTTGATCCCTCTGTGGACTGCGGCGTGAAAACATCCACGCTGCCCGGTCTCGTTCTTAGGTTCATATAGAGATACGCATACGAACCGTCGAGTCGCCACCATGTTACCGGCCGCCAATCCGGCGCGATCTCGAACCCGGAGGTGGAACCGTATAAGCCGTTTCCTAGAAAAAGTGGGATCACAAATTGCTGCGGCGGTGGGGACGTTTGAAGGAGCGGCAAAGCCCTCTCAACGCTCTCCAGGTTGTTGTAGTGGTTGTGAAAGGCTGTGATGTCTACGTAGAGTCTCGAGCCGAGAAGACGTCGGAATCCAGCTTCGTAGCCCAGCATCGTTTCGGGGACAAACCTGGTATTTGGCTCGATGCGTGCGATGGTCAGCGGATTGGCTGACACCAATCCGCTGGCTATAAGAGTCTCCTCGACGTCGGACGGAGTGCGGATCGCGCGGGTGACGGCCGTCCACCAGGTCTGGTGCAAAGTCGGCGTCCACAACAGCCGCACCGACGGCTCGACATCAAAGCCGGAATAGTCGGTCCGCAGGAACTTGGAGCCAATCGTCAGCCACAACCCCTTCTCCTCGCCGAGGAGCTGAATGTCATCCTGCACGAACGCGCTGAACTGCTTATCAGTACGTTTATCCGGTGTGAATATGATCGTGGGAACCACGGGCGGGACGCTACCGACACTGAAGCGAGCTCCCGCACCCCACAGCAACTCATGGCGCCTTTTCAGAGTCTTATGGTGCAAAGCATCAATGTCGAAAGTATCGCGAATCTCGACGAAGTTGGCCTCATGGCGGCTAGTCCGGTCATAATAGGTTTGCACCTGCAGATCTGATCCGTCTTTCAGAACATGGCGCCAGCGGCCGAGCAGATTACCGCCCGAAACCCTGCCATCCTGCTGAACAATCACCGGCCGGACCGTGGGCTTTGCCGCGACGGAAATGCTTTCTCCGATTGCGCCGTCGTAAAAATCTCCTTGCAGCGTTACCTTATCGAGGTTTTTCAGATCCCAGTCCATCCGGAAGCCGCCCTGTCCCATTTGCCAGTCATCAAAGTTCCTGCGATCTGGATGGAACTCGGGACCTCGCGTGAAGGCTTTGCCATACACACGGTAGTCAAAGTTCGTGCCGTTTCCGGCTCCATACCGGAAATTGAGGAAACGCTGCTCGTTTCCCCCGCCGGCGGAAACCAGCCCACCGTGGGTGTCTCTCGAGTTCTTGGTAATGATATTGATCACGCCGTTGACGGCGTTCGGTCCCCAGATCGTTCCGCCCGGACCACGGATGATCTCGATCCGCTCCACATCCTGCATCAGCGTGTCCTGCACCTCCCAATAAACGCCGGCGTATAAAGGGTCGTAAACGGTCCGACCGTCGATGACCACGAGCACGTCACGACTCAGCCGGCTTCCAAATCCCCGTACCCCGATAGACCATTTGACGGCATCAATACGCGCAACTTCAACCCCCGGCGCCAAACGAAGAACCTCCGGCAGGCTGGTAGCGCCGGACCGGCGAATATCCTCTTGAGTGATCACGTAGATCGCCGCTGGAGTCCGGGAGACTTTCACGGGCTCCTTGGATACTGTCGTCACTTCGATGTTTCCGAGCTGTTCCAGGCTCAGGCCCTTAAGTTGATCTTCTGATCCCTGGCTCGCTTGGTCGCCTTTGATCAGGCCGGCTAGTAACAGCAGAGAGACTGCGATCGTCCAGGCGGTCCGACGCGAATCGATCTCGCATGGAGAAACGCTCATGTTTAAACTGCCTTTATGACTCACAAATCCCTTCATTTCAGTTCAGAATCTTGCTATCTAATTCCTCGATGTAAAAGTAAGCGGTGGAGGGCTGCGCGGATAGTTCTGGCCTTCAAGGGTTTCCGGATCATGTAATCCGCCCCAACCTTCGATCTCGGCACCAAGGGTTCATCGAACGCGCTGAACATTGTCCGGATGCGGAAAGTCCAGTTCCTATTAAAGGCTGTCGGCCGTAACCTTTGGTGTGCTGGCAGACAGCGCCGAAGCACAGGTGAGTTGCCACATTCAGACCTCAGGTCCAGGACAACACCAAGTATAGGCCTGCGCATGTAGCACTATTCTAGGATAGGGAATAGCAGGGTTAATAGTTCCACTTGGTTAACATATCGCCGACAGCTCGCTGTACATGTCACTGTCGGGAATACACCGATGCTCTCTTGTGTTCGAACAACTATTTGGAAACGTGTTACCCTGCCTCCAACGGCCACACCGACAACCCTGCCAGTGGATACAGAAGAAATACTATCAACAGTTATGATCTACGCCATTCAAGAGACGCGATTGCCGCCTAGACTGGAATCCTGCATGAATAATGTCGATGCTAATGGTTCGGCGTTTTTCCTGTACTACATCGCTTTGACTAACTATAATTTAAGAGTGGTGATCGACTGTACAACCGTTGTTGCTGGTTGTTTTGGCAGCTGCTAACCGCTCGCAGCGTAAGGCCTGTGTGCATCAACCCGTGTAGGAGCTACGCTAATGTCCACTGATTCCGTACTCATTGTCGAGGACACGCCGATTAATCTCAAGGTGGTCACGTTCGTAATGCAACGCGCGGGATTTGATGTGCGAACCGCTACTAGTGCGGAGGAGGCCCTAGAAGTGCTCAAACACTTCTGCCCGCGAGTTGTCCTGACGGACATTCAGCTGCCTGGAATGGATGGCTTAGAGTTGATCAAACGGTTGAAGTCTGATCGTGACAAACGCAACACCATTGTGCTCGCGCTCACGGCTTTTGCCATGAAGAGCGACGAGCAGAAGGCCTTTGATGCTGGCTGCGATGGTTTTATCACAAAACCGATTGATACACGCACATTTCCAAATCTCATTCGGCAATATATCGCCCCGAGCCGGGGAACACCTACCAACATCGCGCCCTCAAGTATTCCGCAAGCAGACGGACCAGATTTGTCACTCCGCAATATACAACAGATTTTTCTAACCGAAGGAAGGCGTCAGAGTGAGCGATTCATTAGCGCGCTCCATACCGAGGTCGATTATTCGGAGTTACGGATCGCGTCACACCGTTGGGTTGGTGCGGCCGGGCAAATTGGATATCCAGAGATTGCTCAGAACGCCCGCGAACTGGAGGCGCTACTCCAGCAGAGTGGCCTCGACTCCATAGCGCCCGTCCGTGAAGCGCTCGACCGGCTGGTGGAGTTATTTTCGGAAGCCTGGGAGGCCGATGGACAGCTGCTTCCAGCCGCCGTTGCCGACGACGTGGGAACTGCCAATACATCCGCGGGCCGCCATCAACGGGAAAACGCAACCTAGCTATTTATGCGGGCGCCTCGATCTGCCGCAGGGTGTCGGCGGCAGCATTCGGCGCTCGGAGAGCCGGTCATGTAAGCGAAAGCATGACGAATCAGAAGGTGACAGGCGCTCGACGCTGAGGAACACGATGAAAATTTTAGTGGCGGACGACGATCCCATTTTTCAAATGCTGCTGACCCAGATGTTGACAAAGTGGGGTTATGACGTCCTGGTCGCGACTGATGGTAATGAAGCGTGGAAACACATCCGCTCGCAAGCCGGCCCCCGGCTTGCGATCGTGGACTGGGTAATGCCCGGGCTGGATGGCCTCGAACTCTGTCGGAGAGTCCGCGTCGAGCGCAAGAAT
>DATLVQ010000414.1:0-27624 GCA_035577325.1 Bryobacteraceae bacterium
GCGTACTCTTCAACGTCCCAACCGGGCCGCGCCTCGGCGTCTTTCTTCTTGAGTAACAGCCACTCGTTACCTTTACCGCGGCCTTTCATGAGCACAAGGGCGAACTCGCCTTTCAGTTTCTCTCCGTGCAACTTGAATTTGAGGTCGCCGCGCGCGATTTGTTCGACACCGGATTTGTCACCCAATAATTCATAAGTGCCGCGGTCCCAGAGCATGACGCTGCCGGCACCGTAGTTGCCCGCCGGGATATTCCCTTCGAAGCCCCCATAGTCAATCGGGTGATCTTCCACCATGGCGGCCAGGCGCTTGGGCGTGGGATCGAGCGTGGGCCCCTTGGGTACGGCCCAGGACTTGAGCACGCCATCCATCTCAAGGCGGAAGTCGTAATGCAGGCGTGTAGCGTCGTGTCTCTGCACGCAGAAAGCGTTGCCGCCCGTCGCCGTGTCACGCGACTTAGGCTTTGGCTCCGGTGTGGATTCGAACGACCGTTTCTTAACGTATTCGTTCAGCGCCATCGGAAAGTGTTGAATTACCCCTCTATCCCATGATATCGGTGTTATAGGGCAATACAGCCAATTGTAGCTGCGGAAGTGAGGTTGGAAACAGATGGCAAGCAGCGTTTGGAAGGGACATCTAACATTCGGTCTCGTTTCTTTTCCCGTGCGGTTATTCAGCGCTGCGCGGAGCGAGACCATCAGTTTCAACATGCTGCACAAGGCGGACCATTCGCGCATTAAGCAAGTGATCTACTGTCAGACGGAAGACAAGCCAGTGCCGCGCAGCGAGCTCGTCAAAGGATACGAATACGAGAAAGACCACTACGTTGAAGTTGATGACGAGGAAATCAAGAAGGTCGCTCCCAAGACCGCGAAGGTGATGGAACTGCTCGAATTCGTGAGAGCCGACCAGGTCGATCCCATCTACCTCGAGAGTTCTTACTACATGGCGCCCGACGAAGGCGGTGACAAACCTTATGCGCTGCTTTTCCAGGCTTTGCGCGAAGCAAAATATTATGGCATCGCAAAAATCGCCATGCACAATCGCGAGCACATCGTGATTCTTCGTCCGAATGGCAAAGGCGTGGTCCTCCATACCATGTTCTACACGGATGAAATCCGCCAGGTGGAGGAGTTCCACACCGATACCAGCCAGGTGAAAGACAAAGAGCTGGCGCTGGCCAAGATGCTGATCGAATCGCTTGCGGCCGATTTCGAGCCGCAAAAATATACCGATACCTACCGCACTAACCTGCACAAACTGATACAGGCAAAGCTGGAAGGCCAGCAAATCGTAGCCACGCCCACGCCGCACATTGCGCCGGTGATCGATATCATGGAGGCCCTCAAGAAGAGCCTGGCTGAGCAGAAAAAGCCGGTTCGCTCGGCTACTGCAGTCGTGGCGGAAACGGAAGCTGAGCCAGAAGCGGCGGCAGAACCGACTGTACGCAAGCGCAAACGCTCATAGACGAGCCGCGAGCTCTGCCGCGTAGAGCGCTCCCTCGGGTGTTTCTTCATGTTTGAAGAACAGATACAGATCTTTTCCCTGTGCGAGCAATTCCTTAGCGCGTTCGGCAATTGCGCGGCGCTCCTCTTCCGAATACTCTGACTTTCGCAGCCGGTAGTAGACGAAATCAGCGGTGAGGACTTCGGGGATTTCCAATCTATCCGATTCCGCCACACATAACGACACATTCCGCTTTTTCAGCGCGTCATAGACTGCATCGACCAGCCACGAGTTGTGACGGAACTCGATGCTGAATCGTAAGTCGGGCGGCAGCAGGATCAGGAAGTCGCTCAACAACGCCATGTCGAACTTCAAATTCGGCGGCAACTGGAACAGAATGGGGCCCAGTCGGCGCGCGGAACGCAACGGGTCGATGGACCGCAGAAACAATTCGAGCGCGCTGCCCACATCCTTGAGCCTCAGAATATGTGTAATCCGCATGTTTGCCTTGCAGGCAAACCGGAAGCTCCCAGGCGTGGCCTTTACCCAGTTTTCGAGAGTTGTCGCCGCGGGCAGGCGCCGGAACGTGTAGTTAATCTCCACGCAATTGAGCCGGCTGGCATAGTGTTCGAGAAACTTCTTGTCCGGCATGCCGGCAGGATAGAATCGTGGCTTCCAACTCGGATACGCGAATCCCGAGGTGCCCGTGTAGAGTTGCGCCATAGAAGTAGACTATTGGAAATTATGTTCCAGGCGCGCGTCAACCGGCGATCGAAGCGTCGCTCAGAAGACCTTCAAGTACAGAAATTTTTTTGGATTGGTGCGGAAATCCTTTAGTCCATCCCGCATATTCTTCATGCTGCCGTTCAGGCTCTCATAGAGGCTTGTGCTTGTCATGAGTTGCCCGAGCGCGCCTTGACCGGAATTGAGCG
Organism: Bryobacteraceae bacterium; assembly: GCA_035577325.1. Classification (GTDB taxonomy): domain Bacteria; phylum Acidobacteriota; class Terriglobia; order Bryobacterales; family Bryobacteraceae; genus QHXW01. The sequence continues at coordinate 2,376 of DATLVQ010000414.1, forward strand.
CATCCACCTGTGCATTCAGGCTGTTAACCAGGCGATCGACACGGTCATACAGTTCGTCGTTCCTCAGCAGATTGCCAGCCTGGCCCTTTCCGGCGCGCAGGTCCGCCACCGTATGGTTGAGGTCACCCACAGACTTACGCAGACGCTCATATTGTTCGGGATCGTGCAGCAATTTTCCGCCTGCTCCGCGACCGGCCTGCAGTTCGGCCAGCGCATGGTCCATGTCTGAGAGCGGCTTCCGAATTTTGTTATATGCTTCCTCGTCGAAAATCAGTTGGCCAATGGGAGTGTCCTTGCTGGTTGCCGAGCGGATCTCTTTTTGAAAGTCGGCGACCTTTTTTACCAGCGAGTCATAGATCTCTTCACCCTTGACGAGCTTACCGAATGCGCCGCGCCCGGCTTCAATATCGGCGAACAAGCTATCCATACGCGCCAGAATGTCGCGTCCGGTCTTGATCAGGTCAGCTTGGTTAAACTGCTTGGGCGGGGGACTGACCAGCACAGCGTCCTGCTCCAGCTGTAGTGCACTCTTGCCGGCATTGATGTCCACAAATTTGTCGCCCAGCACGTCTTCTGCGGCCACCACGGCGGTAGAATCCGCAGGAATCGAGTTTGCGTAACGTCGCACGATCAACATGTCCACGCGCACCACTTTTTGCGGATCTGGCGAGTAACTCAGTGCGGTGGCGGTCACCTTGCCCACGCGGATGCCGTTGAAGCGGACCGGATTTCCTTTCTCCAGGCCCGAAAGGTCGATCAAGTACGTGTGAACCGTCAAGGCCGGCTGCAGAAATTCTGCTCCGCCCAACCGTAGGTAGACCAAAACGGAAGCGATGGCGACAGCGCAGGCGATCATCGCGGTCACGCGAAATTTCGCCCAGGCGATTTGTTCTGGCGAAGGCATGGCCGACGCTATGTCTTATCCTGGCTCATAAGGGTAACGGTGCCGTCTCCGTGGCTAAACCGGCGGCCTGGCGCCCATACTTGTGCAGGCCGCTTCCACCGTCGTGCAAAGTGGCAGCACCTTGTCCAGGTGCGTGATTTGGAGCAGGTGGAGCACCTTGCCATGGGCGCCCGCAATGCGAAACTCGCCGCCACAACGGTTGAGCGTTCCGAAACAATAGGCCATAACGCCGATTCCCGTGCTGTCCATGTGATCGACGCGCGCGAGATCGAAAATAAGCTTGCGTTCGTTTTGACGCAGCAAGTCCTGAACCACGGTTTCGATTTTCTGGCTCTCGCGTCCCAGGGAGATCTTGCCGGCGAGCTCCAATAGCGTAATGTCCGGTGCGATGCGCTTGGTTTCGATATCGAGCAGCATGGCGTCGAGATTCAGCATACACCAATCCCCGAGTGGAACGGCCGCCGTTTGGGTGCCATGCAGTACACTGAGGCATAAGCCATGGATACGGCTCTGGCCCTTCATCGCTTACAGTTCGGTTTCACCGCGAGCGCTACAATCGCTGCGCGTTTCTGGACAAGATTTTCGCCATGGGCGTAGTCACCGGCATTCCTATGGAGCTTCAGTTCGGCACCAATTGCGCCATGTTCGCGAACGGCTCTTACGGCCTGCTCATCGGGCTCGCGTGGTGGATCCCCAGCACTGCGCTGGCCACCGGCTATTTTGTCTTCGTCTAGCGCCGATTTGCCGGAGGCGTGCGACTGCACGGCGAGGGCTACTGAGCGAGCCGGATGTCGGCTTTCACCGTGCCGTCGTCCGGATTATATTGCAGCGTGAAGCCCAGCCGTTCGCAGACGCGTTGCATGGCGCGATTCTCGGCCAGGATGTCGGCCGTAATGCGATCCAGTTTTTCCTCACGGCCAATCTCGACGAGCCGCCGCAGCAACTCAGTGCCTAGTCCCCTGCCTTGAAAATCATCGCTAACAAGCACTGCCATCTCCGCTTCGTTGGCCCCGTGTACGCGCGTCAAGCGTCCGACGCCCAAAATCTGGCGCGAGCCATTTTGCGGGTCTTCCTTCTCGGCGACAAGCGCCATGCCGCGGTCGTAATCGATAAAGCAGATGCGCGTGAGTCGCTCGTGCGCCGTGCGCTGACTCAAATTCAGCAGATGAAAGTAGCGGAAGTAGACGCTGCGCTCCGACAGCCGCTCGTGAAACGCCACCATCATGGGCTCATCTTCGGGGCGAATCGGGCGAATATTAACGGGGGTTCCGTCTCTCGATTCCCAGCGGCCCACATACTGAACCGGGTATGGCCGGATCGCGGTGCGCGGCAGGTCCTGTTCCTTCGTATCGTTGCCGTACAGAATGACGCGCGCATCGAGGGCGATCAGCCGCTCCGCCGACGCCAGCAGCGGATTGATATCGATCTCCTTGATCCAGCGTTGCTCAACCACCAGCCGGCTGAAGCGAACCATGAGCTGATCCAGTTCCGCCAGCGGCGCTGGTTTCCGGCCGCGCACGCCGCCCAGCGCCGTGAAGATGCGCGTCTGCTCCATCATCCGCCGCGCCAGCGTAGTATTGAGCGGCGGCAGAGCCAGCGCGCGGTCCTTGTACACCTCCACCAGCATGCCGCCCGAGCCGAAGAGCAGCACCGGCCCGAATTGAGGGTCCACACTGCTCCCCACAATCAACTCGTAGCCGTCGCGAGAAATCATGGGCTGCACGGTCACGCCCTGGAAGTGGTTCGGGCCGGCTTTCTCGCGCACGCCTCCTTCAATGGCGTTCCATGCCCGGAGCACGGCCTCATCGTCGGCCAGATTCAGCTGCACGCCGCCTACGTCAGTCTTGTGCGTGATGGTTTCCGAATGCAGTTTCAGGACTACGGGATAGCCAATTTCGCGCGCGCATCGCACGGCGTCGTCCGGCGTGGATGCGACCAGCGTACGCACCGTCGGAATGCCGTAGAGCGCCAGTAGTTGCTTCGATTCCGCTTCAGTAAGCAGCGCGCGGCCCACTCTCCGCACGTTCGCGATTAGGGCCGCGACCTGCTCGCGCGCTTGGGAGTTGGCGCCCTCCGCCAGCGCCGGAGTTTCGTATAGCCCGCGCAGATTGTACGTGTAGCGCCACATGTACTCGAACACCCTCACGGCGGTGTCGGGGTAAGGGAACGTCGGAATGCCGGCGTGATTCAGGATGTCCTCGCCACCAGCGGCCTCCACGCCGCCCATCCAGCTTGCCAGTATGGGTTTGCCATCGAGCTTGGCGTAGGGTTTCAGTTTTTCGGCGATCTGCGTGGGATCGGTCATGCCTTGCGGCGTCATGATCACTAGCAGGCCGTCGCTCGATGGATCTTTGGCCGCGATGTCCACAGCCTTGCCGTAGCGCTCGGGGTTGGCGTCGCCCAGAATGTCGATGGGATTGCCATGACTCCAGTGCTGAGGCAGAATCCTGTTCAGCGCCTCTATGGTTTCGGTCGAAAGCTCGGCTAGCGCGCCGTTGAGGGCCATCAACGCATCGGCGGCCAGCACTCCGGGGCCGCCGGCATTCGTCAGAATCGTCAATCGCGGGCCGCTTGGACGCGGCTGCTTGGCCAGCACCTCAGACATGTAAAACAGGTCCGAAATATTCAGAACGCGCAGCACGCCGCAGCGCCGAAAAGCGGCGTCGAGGACTTCGTCGCTTCCCGATAGCGAGCCGGTGTGTGACGCTGCAGCCTTCGCCGCGGCCTCGCTCCGGCCTGCCTTGATCACGATGATCGGTTTGCTCAGCGCTACTTCACGCGCCGCCGAGAGAAACGCGCGGGCATCGCCGATGGATTCCATGTAGATGATGATGCTGCGTGTGCGCGGATCATCGCCCAGATATTCAATGAGGTCGCCCCAGCCGACGTCGAGCATCGAGCCGATGGAAAGAAACGCGCTGAAGCCAACCTGCTCACGAAGGCTCCAGTCGAGGATCGCGGTACAGATAGCCCCGCTCTGGCTCACCAGTGCGACGTTGCCCGGTCGCGCGATAGTGGTGGCGAATGTGGCGTTCAACCCGCTCAGCGGGCTCATCACGCCCAGACAGTTCGGACCGATGATGCGCATGCGCCCGCGCCGCGCCTCTTCGAGTACTTCGCGCTCCAGCTCCGCGCCGTCTCTGCCAGCTTCCTTGAAGCCGGCGGAAATTATGATGGCGCCCTTGACGCCCGCGGCCACGCAATCGTGCACCACGCCCGGCACAGTCTTGGCGGGAGTGATGATGACCGCCAGATCCAATTTGTCGGGTACCGCCGAGATACTCGGATAAGCGCGGATCCCCAGCACGCTCGCGCGTTTCGGATTCACGGGGAATACCGTCCCACCGAAAGGGCTGTTGATCAAGTTCCAGAGAATAGTGCGGCCCACGCTGGCAGGCGTTTCAGTAGCGCCTATCACGGCCACGTTGTGCGGCTCGAAAAAAACATCCAGGGGTCGCCGGCGAAGTCCCAGGATGTCATGCGCGGATTCACTGCCGGGGAGTTCTTTAACCATCTAATATTATTGTCCGCAATCTTTGCGTGGCTTGGCGATTATTCTGGAGGCCACGAGGTTGTATATCTGCGACATAAGCGAGGCCCCATGTTACGATCGGAAACAGCAGCGTTTTCCCGGTCACTTTCTGACGTCCCCAAGGTAGCCGCGTGATTCAGTACATCACTACTCTCCGGCAGGAACTCCGTCCCATGCTGCGGCTGGCCGCTCCGCTGGTGATGGCGGAGCTCGGCTGGATGGGCATGGGCATCGTCGACACCATGATGGTGGGCCGCGTCAGCGCCGAAGCCATCGGCGCCGTGAGCTTAGGCAGCGTCTTGTTTTATACCGTGGCCATCTTCGGCAGTGGCCTTATGCTCGGCCTGGACACGCTGGTTTCACAATCCTTCGGCGCCGGAAAGCTGATGGACTGCCATCGCTCGCTCGTGAGCGCGGTCTACTTGTGCCTTTCCCTGGCGCCCACCCTCATGCTGGTGACGTGGTGCTGGGTTCCGCTGCTCGGACGCTTCGGCATTAATCCGGTTGTACTGCAACAGACCGTGCCCTACCTGCGGGCGATCATCTGGAGCACGCTTCCTCTGCTGCTCTATTTTGCCTTGCGGCGATATTTGCAGGCTATGGACCGCGTTACGCCGATCATGTTCGCATTGATCACTGCGAACCTTGTGAATGTGGCGGGCAACTGGATCCTGGTCTACGGGCATTTCGGCATCCAGGCCATGGGCGCCGAAGGCTCAGGTTGGGCGACTTGTTTCTCGCGGGTTTATATGGTGGCAGTACTGGTGATCTATACGCTCTACGATGCCGGTGTAAACCATACGAGTCTTCTGCACGCTCCGCTTGCGCTGGACTTTACCCGCATCCGCGATCTCGTCAAGTTGGGATTCCCGGCCGCTTCGCAGCTGTCGCTCGAAATCGGGGTTTTCGCGGCGGCTACGGCGCTGATCGGCACGCTGGATCCCTTATCTCTCGCCGCGCACCAGATAGCCATCAATACGGCGAGCTTCACATACATGGTTCCGCTCGGCATCAGTTCAGCGGCGGCCGTACGCGTAGGGCAGGCGCTCGGACGAGGCGACGTCCATGCCGCCGGGCGTTCCGGCTGGACTGCTATGGGCCTCGGCGCGGCATTCATGGCTGCCGCCGGCCTCGTATTGATAACCGTGCCGGAGTACGTCGCCCGTGTATTCACAACTGACCGCGCCGTCATCCGCACGGCAGTCTCGCTACTGGCCGTAGCAGCGCTCTTTCAGCTCTTCGACGGCATTCAGTCCGTGGCCACAGGCGCTCTACGCGGCGCCGGCGACACGAGCACGCCCATGTTGTGCCACATGCTGCTCTACTGGCTTATTGGATTGCCGCTGGGCTACGCGCTCTGCTTCGGGTTGGGATGGGGCGCGATTGGTCTGTGGACGGGCCTGTGCGTAGCCTTGATTCTGATCGGTCTGGTCCTGCTGGTCGTATGGACGCGCAAAGTACATAGCATGGCCGCGGCGCGCGCGGTCGCGGGCTGATGCCGTCTGGCATAGACCCTACTGCTTGTGCGCCGTTGTCGTTCCGTCCTGGGGGTTGACCGAGCGATACGCTTTCACGAACTGGTCCGTAAGTTCATCGATGGCCCCGGGCAGCACGTTGTCCAGACTCTTGGCAGTCGCTTGTATGACTTTTTGTTGCTCCCAGGTTTCGGCCACCGTTTTGATGGTTTGATCGCGGCTCAGCACGATCACTTGGTAAACGCCGAGGCTCAGAGTGAGGGAAACCGGCGTCTTACCGAACGAGAGAGGAACTTTGCGGCCCCCCTGCACCATGGCAATGCCGAGTCCCAGAAATTCAATCGCGTCGTTGTCGATCTTTATGCCGGCATCGCGAACCTTCTGCTCGATGCTGGCGCGCAGATGATCGCGGTCAAAGCCCGCGCGTTCCATCTCGGGTGGCGGCGGATCCACCACAACTTTGACTGCCTTCAGCCCGCGCAGCGTGGCGCGATCCATAGTGGAATCCCCGGCCAGGCCGCCGCCCACGAGCATCGTAAGCGCTGTGCAGAGCCGAATCGTACGCGGAAGCATATCCCTCATTTTACAAATCCCGACCCCGCTGGTGCCGGCGCGTGCCTGAATGCGATCACGGGTCCGTGGCGCCCGTCTCGCGAATGGTGACGATGCGATTGACATCGATACCTCGTTCCACCTGCCGCTGGCCGCTAGGCCAATCGATTTCGACACGATCCACGCGAATTGTATGTCCAAGTCCGAAATGCAGCCGGAAATCGTTTTGCGACAAGTAGCTGCCACCGCTGCGCACTTCGTCGATCTGCGTTCGGCCGCCCGCCGTGAGGCGCACGCGCGCGCCAATGGCGCTCCGGTTGGACCGGACTCCTTCGAGCTTGAAAATGATCCAGTTCCCCGCAGGCTTGTGAGCGGCCTTCAGCAACGAGGGCGCTTCATTTTGATTGTTGATCAGTATCTCGACCGATCCATCGTTATCGTAGTCTCCGAAAGCTGCCCCGCGCGCGGCATGACGCTCGAGTATCCCCGGGCCCGCTTTTGGTGAAATGTCGGTGAACGTACCATCGCCGTTGTTCCGGTATAGGATCGCGCGGTCCTTGTAATGGATGTCGATCTTCAGCCGGTCCACCTCCGGAAATGCGTGGCCGTTCACCAGCAGCAGGTCTTTTCTGCCGTCATTATCGAAGTCGAAAAAACCGCAGCCCCAGCCGACGTAGCGCGTGTTGTGCGCCATCCCTGCAGCTAGCGTGACGTCGTCGAACTCGCCCGAGCCGCGATTGCGGTACAGTGTCTCGCGCTCATCGGAAAAGTTGGTGCGAAAGATGTCGGGCTTCCCATCGCCATCGAAATCCGCCGACGTCGCGCCCATCCCCGACATGGCCTTGCCGTTTTCATCGAACGCCGCGCCGCGCAGCAGCGCCTCCTCGCTGAACGTACCGTCGCCTCGGTTGATGTAGAGGAGCGATGGCGTCTGGTCGCAGGCCACAAAAATATCGGTGCGGCCGTCCTGATCAAAGTCGCCGGTCAGAACGCCGAGGCAATAGCTCTGATCGGGTTTGGAAATGCCAGACGTGTCCGACACATCGGTGAATGTTCCGTCGCCGTTGTTGTGATAGAGAATGTTGCGATCGAACGGCAACCCGCGCGGTCCGCAGTTCACCGCCAGATCGCGGTACCAGCAATAAGGGTTTTCGCCGGGCTTGGGCGTCGTCGCGAAATCGAACTTGACGTAATTTGCGACGAAGATATCCAGCCGGCCGTCGTTGTCGTAATCGAGAAAGGCGCAACCGGTGTTATAGCGAATGCGCTTCTGATCGAGATGCGCGCTCGCGGTCACATTTTCAAAGCGCTTGCCGACGATGTTCCGATAGAGAGCCAGGCCGCCCCAAGAAGTGACCAGCAGGTCAGTGAAACCGTCGTTATCGAAATCTCCCGCGCAGACACCCTGTTTCCAGCCGTCGCTTGCGAGGCCGGCTTCTTTCGTGACGTCGGTGAAATGGCCGTTGCCTTCATTGCGGTACAGGCGGTTTGAGCCGCCTGCGCCTGAGAGCAGGAAGATATCGAGCAGGCCATCATTGTTATAGTCGATGAACGCCGCGCCGCTGCCGGTAGTCTCGATGATGTACTTCTTCGAAATCGTTCCGCCGTTGGGGAAAGAGTGCATCAGTCCTGCCTGCGCGGCGATATTACGAAATTCGGGCAGCTCCGGGGCATCTGCCGCAAAGGCGACGGCGGCCAGCAGTACGGCGGCTTTCTTCACGGGTTGGGCGCTTTTTCGCCCAGCTTTTTCAGGAATTCGGTGAACTCACCAGCGGGCGGGCGTTGCAGTTTGTCGATCTCGGCCTTTTCACGGAGCGCGTCGGCCGCCCGGCCCGCATTGCGGTAGGCCAGCATCAGGTTGTAGTGCGCAGCTTCGTTCTCCGGTTGCAAGTGCACTGCGCGTTCGAGCAATGGGATTGCTTCATCGTAGCGCTTGGCGTCAGTGCGCAGCTTGGCCACGGCCAGCAGCGCTTCTCCGAAGTCAGGTGATACGGCCAGCGCGCGCTCGAACCACGGCGCCGCTTCCTGTGGTTTGTTTTCCACCAGCAGAATCTGCCCGATCTCGTACTCGGCGACGGCATCGGCCGGGTTCAGCTTGAGCTCGATTTCAAATTCCTTTTGTGCCTGGGCGAGCGCCTCGGGCGCATGCGACTGCATCAACAGGGCGCGCCCCAAGCGGAAATGGAGACTTAACCCCGCTGGGTTCTTCTCGATCGCCTTCCGGTATTCCGCCGCCGCCTCTGCGTAGCGGCCCTGGACTTCGAAGATCTCGGCGGAAACCTGGTTCACGCGGTAAGACGCGGGCGTCTTCTGGAACATCTGAAATACCACGTCATTCCAGGCTTTCATGTGCAGTTTGGCGGCTTCGTAGAGGACATCGGCGTCGCCGGGAAATTGTTTTTCCAGCTCCAGCGTGGCGGGCAGCGCCAGTTCGTAGCGATTGCGCGCCAGATGGCACTGCACCAGCGCGAGGCCCGCGAGGCGTCGCAAATCGTTGTTCGGGGCGTGCCCGAATATGTCCGTAAGGTCTGTTACGGCTGCGTCGCACCCGCCTGTCGCCGCGCGCGCGAGCGCCAGGAACGTACGAGCGTGCACATCGCCTGGCTTTTGTTTTAGCGCCAGTTGAAGAGTGATCCTAGCAGCCGCGTACTTCCCCTGGCGAAATTCTTCGATGCCTCGGGCCACGGGGTCTTGTGCGAAAACCGATGCGCACATGACGAAAACGCAAAAGCAGAAGGGCCCAAGCAATCTAATGCCCCGCATCGTCCAACACCAGGTCCAGATTGCTGAAACGGTGGCGCATGCGGCCGTCGAATAGCCGGAAGCTGACCAGCGGCGGTGCGCCGGGTGAGATCTTCGCCGGGGCGGCCAGTCGTTCGGCCGCCGGCGTGGCGATCTCGACCACGCAGCCCGATTGCGTCACCAGCTTCGTCAGGCGTTCTACCTCTCCGCCCGCCAGCAGTGCGAGGAACAAGAGCGACGTCACAGATTCATCCAGTCTTTCATGGAAGTGAAGACTTCCGCCAGCTCCGTGGGTTTGGTTGCGGCGGCCAATGGAAAGTCCGGGCGGCGCAATCGCCAGCAGCTCATCCATGTCCTCGCCCCCAAAACGGTATGTTGGCGGCGTCGACGTCGTCCGTGGAACTTGCCGCGCCAAATAGCGGATTCGGAAGAATACGGTTGGCGAGGCAAAACCCCGCGAGCTGAAGAAGACGCCGTTTGCCTCGCAGACATCAGTAGTCCGTGATCTCGCCGCCAGAGATTTTCCTGCGCGCCTTGCCGCCAAAATCCAACGGGTGATCGTAGCCCGCCTGGATCTCACCCGTGGGAGAGTAATACGGGCCGATGTCGCACGCCATACTCCCTTTGCCTTCCGCGACGAACTGAATCGAAGTGATCAGCTTGGCGGATTTGTAGCCGTAACGCGAGGGATCGATCAGGCGGAGCGGCGCCCCGTGCTTGTCAGCCAGGGGCGCGCCCGCCATGTCGAGCGCCAGCAGCACGCGCGGCGACTGCAGGTCGTGAATGGAGAAATATTCGTACCACTTGTCCGCGCAATCCACGCGAACTGCTTTGGCCGATGGCTTGGTCTTCACCATTTCGAGCAAGGCGCCGAAACGGACCCCGCCCCATTCGGTGCGCGCCGACCAGCATTGCACGCACTTCATGCGCGAGCTCTGCGATTCTTGTGGCATCTTCCTCAGGTCCGCGAGCGACAGCGCGGAAGGCCGTTCGATAAGGCCGCCGATCTTCAACCTCCAGGTCTTTTGATCGATCGGCGAAATCGGGTTGTACCACATGAGCCGGAAGCCGTGTTCATCGGGCTGATCACTGGGCAGGAGAAGCTTGGTTTCGACGGCGCGGGCAACTGCCGAACTCGCGCCAGCTGCGAGAAGAAATCGGCGGCGGTTCATATAAACCTGTCTGGTAAGGGCCATTTTACACCCGTGCCGCACTTTACCAGCTCAATCGCTGCCATTTCCCGCGCTACAATGAAGAAACAATATGGCTGAAAAAGAGAAAACGGCCAAGGAGCCGATGCCCCCTCTGAACGTGTGGCTGCCACCGGTTGCCCTGGGATGGCTGGTTCCGGGCGGCGGGCATTTTCTGTTGAAACGCACTGGACGCGCCCTGCTGTTGGCCGCCTCGATAACTTGCATGTTCGCGCTTGGCTTGGCGATGCGCGGCGCCATGTTCAAGCCGCAGTCGGGTGATATCCTTACCATCCTGATTAACTGGGGCGGGTTCGCCGGCGACATTGCTTCCGGAATCTTGTACCTGCTGACCACCTGGCTGGGTTACGCGCAACCGGATGTGGCGGGGCAGGTCCACGACTATGGCACCAAGTTTCTAGTGACGGCCGGCCTGCTCAACGTTCTGGCTATGGTCGACGCTTACGAGATTGCGGGCGGGAGGAAAAGCTGATGAAAATAAACCTCTCGCACTTCGAGGCATCCTTCCTGTTCGCGCTGTTCACGTCCGTGGTTTTGGGCGTGGTGAGTAAGCGCACCGACCGCGAGCGCCTGAGTTACGGCCTCTACGTATTCGGCTGCTTCGTCGTCGCGCTGTTCGGCATTGGCTGGCTGATGTATTTCGGTCACGCCTAGCCGGAAATCGCAGTTCAGCGAAGTCGCCGGGATCATCCAGCGTTAGCGTTAAGGTTGGAGCGTACCACTGGGCCGTGCTGCCCCCGTGATTGACCCCTATCATGTAAAACGGGGCGGGCGTCCCCCGAGCGCCTTTAGGCTTCTCCGTTCAGGGTTACCCCCGCCGGAGCCTGCACACCAGCGCAACTTGAATCGAGTAGGACTCCCTAATTTTTGACTGTTGGATCAAAAATTGGAGACCTCACCTGCTTTGCAGAAACGCTCCATTCACGATGTTACCTGATTTCGAGGCAGTTATGCCCGGGGAATGTCGCGGGTGGTGAATTCCGCCGGTTTGCGCTTAACTGAGCACATGATCGCTTCCCTTACCGCAGAACAAGTGGAGAAAAATATTGACCAGTTCGCGGACCTGCTGATGGATGCGGTCGAGAGCGGCGCGTCGGTTGGGTTTCTGCCGCCGCTCGGCATGGAGCAAGCGCTGACGTATTGGCGCGAGGTGATCGCCGCCATTCGCCATGGCCGGCGGGTGTTGCTGGCGGCGCTTGAAGGCGATCTCGTCCAAGGTTCCGTGCAACTCGATCTTGAAAGGCGCGCCAACGGGAATCATCGCGCCGAGGCGATGAAGCTGTTCGTCCACCGTCGCGCCCGCCGCGGTGGCCTGGCGAAGGCTCTTATGTCGGAACTGGAAGCGGTGGCGCGCCGTCTGGATCGCACGCTGCTCATCATGGATACCCGGAAGGGCGGGGAAGCCGAGAAGATGTGCGAATCGCTGGGCTATGTCCGCTACGGCGAAGTACCCGGCTATGCCCGCAGCGCCAGCGGGGAGCTGCACACGACGGTATTCTTCTATCGCCAGCTGCATTAAGCGAAAGTATCCGACGCGCCAACTACTTTCCGAAGATGATCGTCGCTTCGCCGGCGTACTTGTGATAGTTGCGGAAGTCAATGGTATTGCGCGCGCACATGTTCGTGCCGCGCTCGCACATCAAAGTCTCGGCGTGAACCGGTAGAAGAAACTGACCTTCACCGATACGCGTGTACTCGTAATCGGTGGCGGTTTCCACTTTGTCGTATGGAAACTCCTGCGGCATGTGGATGGCCTGCATCTCGATGCGCAGGACGCGGCCGGTTTCCTTATCGATCCACATCGACCCACGGTAAGGCGGCAGCACGGATTGCGAAGGCGCATTGATATGCCAGTGCGAATGCTCGTGATCCACTTCGAAATCGAACATGAAAGCGTCTCGCCCACCGCTCCTCGACATGCGGCGATAGCGGAAATCGGCCGCGGTCCCGGTCGAGAGAATGTCCACCAACACGGTTCCGAACTCGCCCGTCGACCATGCGCCTGGCAGCTCTTCAATGGTCTTCTTCGTCGGTTTTCCATTAATTGCGAGCTTGCCGTAGCGTTCGCGGCCTTTCTCGTACACCAGTTCCGCCGAAACGATATCGAGCGGTCGCCAGTCGACAACGTGCGTGGTGCTGGCAAATCGCGCCATCTGTTCCTGGCACACATAATCCGGCAGCGTATCCGTAAATGTGCTGGCCGCGGTCCGCGCTTTCTCAATTCTGGGATCGGGTGGGGGAGCCGTGTCGGCCACCGATTCGGGCCTTGGTTCGGCATGTACCGGCCTGGGCGCGATCTCTCCGGATGTGGAGGCAGCAGTCTCGCGCGACGAATCGGGCGGGCTGGAAACACGTCCAGCGTTAGCTGGCGGAGCATTCGACGCGACCTGAGTTGGAGGCGCGGACATCTTCGCCGCTCCCCTGCCGCGCTTCAGCGTTGGGGGCCCGGTGTCGCTGTCGTCGATGGGCTGGTATTTAGGGGTCGCCGCAATCCGGCTCAGGTCGACGCCGTCCTTGGGCGCCTCAGGCGGACCGGACGCCGTCGCCGCCGGCTTGCCGGGCGTTGCCGCACTACCTTGCGGGGCTGGCTGTGTCATGGGTTGAGCGGCGGGTTTATCTGCGGTGTCTTTTGCAGAGGCAGGCTTTACAGGCTCCGTTGGAGCGCCAGAGCCAGAGTCTGTCTCCGGCGCCGCGTCCCTGCGACGCTGGACCGGCCGCTCATCCTCGCCATTGGCGGTCGACGCACGGGCTTCCTGTATGGCAACATCTACCGGCGCCGCTGCCTGCTGCCGCTCCTGCGCGGTCCCTTCCTTTTCCAGGTTCACATTGACCGCTGTCACGTAGCCCTGATCGTCTTGGGTGTACTCGATCATCAGGTGGTCGCCGGGCTTCAGGACCTCGGATTTCATATCCTCGCCATTCTTGAGGAACTTCGTGGTTGTGGCGCGCTTCAAGCTGATGAGACGCGTATCCTTCGCCTCGATCACAACGAACTTGTCGTCCATCTCGCGCAACATGCCCGTCACGCTCTGCAGCTGCTCCTGCTCTTTCTGTTCCTTGGTTTTGGTCTTTTTTCCGCGCCCCGGAAGCCGCGGAAACGGAAGCCCGCCCCCGCCGCCGGGATATTGTCCGGGCGGATAACCACCGCCGGGCGGGTAGCCCCCTGGCGGATACTGCGCCGCCACCGGCAAGTCCATCGCCAGGAACAGCGTCATTGCACCGAGGGTGAGCGCGGGATGCCGCATGCAGGTATTTCGAACTGACTGCTTGAGACGGATGGGCCGTGACAACGGTTACCTCTCATTATCCCATGTACGTTCGGATACGTGCGCCATTCTATCGCGGCCGGGCCGATAATGAGGACATGTCGCGGATCACCGAACTCGAAGTGAATGGGATCATCCGCCGCGTGGATGCCGGTCCGAAACGGAGCCTACTCAGCGTGCTGCGGGACGACCTGGATTTGACGGGCGCGAAATACGGCTGCGGCGAAGGACAGTGTGGGGCGTGCACGGTACTGCTGGATGGCGAAGCGGTGCGTTCGTGCATCACGCCGGTTGCACAGGCCGCCGGGAAGCGCATCACCACCATCGAGGGCCTCGAGCGCGATGACCGGCTGCATCCATTGCAGGAAGCGTTTCTCGCAACCGGCGCCATGCAGTGCGGCTATTGCACTCCCGGCATGATCATGAGCGGTGTTTCCGTGCTGGAGAAGAAAGCGAGCCCGACCGATGCCGAGATCGTTCACGGCATGCAGGGCAACATCTGCCGCTGCGGCACTTATCCGCGGATTGTGGCGGCGGTGCGCATGGCCGCGCAGCAGGCGAAGAGCGCGCGGAGGACGTCATGACCAACGAGTTCACACGGCGCGATTTTCTGGCCGCACTCGGCGGCGCGGGTATTTTGATTTTGTGCCAGACCGAAGCCGCCGACGCGCAGGAATCTGGCCGGCGTGCGCACGGCGGCGACGCCCACCCGCGCGCTATCTCCGCGTGGCTGCACATCGGCGAGGACGGCACTATTAACGTCTATACGGGCAAGACGGAAGTCGGGCAGAATATCCGGACGTCGCTCGCGCAGGCCGTGGCCGAGGAACTGCGCGCGCCGCTAGCGAGCATCCATCTCGTGATGGCCGACACCGATCTGACGCCCTACGACATGGGTACCTTCGGCAGCCGCACCACACCCACCATGGCGCCGGAGCTCCGCAAGGCGGCGCGGGCGGCGCGCGAGGCGCTTGCCGGAATTGCCGCGGCGAAATGGGGCGTCGCGCGGACGGCCGTGCAAGTGACGGATGGCAAGGTTTTCTGCGAGGGCCATTCGGCCGGGTTTGGGGAGCTGACGCGCGGCCAGCAAATGGTCGAAAGCATCGGTCCGGAACTAGCGCTCACGCCAGCTACCGAATGGCAGGTGGCCGGGCACTCCGTTCCGAAAGTGGATGCGCGGGAGCTGGTCACGGGCAAGCACCATTACACGCCGGACATGAAGCGGCCGGGTATGCTGCATGGAAAAGTGCTGCGCCCGGCGGCATTTGGCGCGAAGCTCGTCGGCTTTGACGACGCCGGCGCCCGGCAGGTTCCCGGGGTGACGGTGGTGCGCGAAGGCGATTTCGCAGCTGTGGCGGCGCCGGACGCGGAGTCGGCCGAACGTGCGCTTGCCGCGCTCAAAGGCGAGTGGAAATCCGAGCCGCAGCCGTCGGACCGCGACCTGTTTGCGTACCTCAAGGTCAATGCCGAGCCGGGCGAAGACCGCCAGGGCCGTGGCTCGATCGAGCGGGGCATGGCCGAGGCCGACAGGAAATTATCGCAGAACTATACTGTCGCCTACATCGCGCACGTGCCGCTCGAGCCGCGCGCCGCCGTGGCCGAATGGAACGGCGACAAACTGACCGTCTGGACCGGCACTCAGCGCCCATTCGGCGTGCGCGAGGAACTCGCCACCGCGCTCGGGATTCCCGAAGAGCGCGTGCGGGTGATCGTGCCCGACACCGGTTCCGGTTACGGTGGGAAGCACAGCGGCGAGGCCGCTATCGAAGCGGCGCGGCTGGCCAAAGCCGCGGGCAAGCCGGTCCAGGTCGTCTGGACGCGCGAAGAAGAATTTACCTGGGCTTACGTGCGGCCGGCCGGCGTGATCGAAATATCGAGTGGCGCGCGCCGCGACGGCGTCGTCACCGCTTGGGAACTGCACAACTACAACTCCGGCCCGTCCGCCATTGGGGGTACGTACGACATTCCGAACCAGCGCATTGTGTTTCATCCGTCGAAATCGCCGCTGCGCCAAGGATCGTACCGGGGCCTGGCCGCCACTGCCAATCACTTTGCGCGCGAGAGCCATATGGACGAGCTGGCAAACGCCCTCGAGATCGATCCGCTCGAGTTCCGATTGCGCAATCTCAAGAACGACCGGCAGCGCGCCGTATTGCTCGCCGCAGCCGAAAAATTCGGCTGGGGCAAGAAGAAAGTCGCTGCGGGGCACGGCTTTGGCCTGGCTATCGGTTTCGAGAAAGGCAGCTACTTGGCGGCATGCGCCGAAGTATCGATCGAAGGCGGGCGCATCAAGATTATTCGCGTCACGGAGTCATTCGAGTGCGGCGCGGTGGTGAATCCGGACCACCTGCGTAACCAGGTGGAGGGCTCGATCATTATGGCCATTGGCGGCGCGCTGTTCGAGCAGCTGCGTTTCGACAACGGCCGGCTTCTCAATCCGAAGCTGTCGCAGTATCGCGTGCCACGCTTCGCCGATGTGCCGGTGATTGAAACGGTGCTGGTCGACCGCAAGGATTTGCCATCGGCCGGGGCGGGGGAGACGCCCATCGTCGGCCTGGCGCCCGCGGTCGCCAATGCAGTTTTTCAGGCCACCGGAAAGCGAATGAGGTCGATGCCCATGGCGCTTTGATGCAGCTAACTTATTGTGTACTTTGTACTTAAATGTATGGATAAGATTTTTCTTCAAATCTCTCCTGTGAGGGTCGATACGACAAGTGGAGGGTTTATACCCACAATGGCCAGCGTCAGCAGCATCAGTCCTGTGAACCAGGTGCAGGAGAACCCGCGTACTCAGGCCGCCCACGCGAAACCACCCGCACCGAAACCGGCCGCGCCGCCTCAGGATTCCGTCCATTTGAGCGACACTGCGAAGGCCGCTTCGCGTGACGCGGATCACGACGGCGACAGCAAGTAGCAAGCCCACATACTCGCTGACTTCAGCCCTGAGCGCTGGGATTCCGCGTGAAATTGAATAGCTGCAGTCTCTACCACTTGCAGGCTGTTACTTCTGCAAGCGCCCGACCAACGTGAAAACCGCTTCGTCCGGTAGTTCCAGCTCCACGGTTCCATTGACAGGTGTGACCGCCCCGGTCTTCACGCAATCCACCGATCGGGTCGTCATGTATAGATCCCACGGGGCGACGGCTCCCGATCCGGCCGGTAGCGCAACCTCGACATGGTTCGGTCCGCCTTCCTTGACCCCAACGACTACAAGCGTCCCGTCGGCGCCATCGTGGAACGCGGAAACTGTCAGGCCGTGGGCATCGGTCGTTACGCCGATGCGCCGTGCCCCCGGCTTCACGAAGTGGTAAAGCTGGCGCGTGGCGTAGTAGCGCTTCTTGGGCGAGTAGATGTGGTCCGCGCTATGGAACAGGCCATAAAAGCAAAGGCGGCGGGCGCACTCTTCGTAATCGTCGAATGCGTCGAAGAAGAATAGCGCGTTTGCGCCCTGGTTGAGCGCCGTGAGCGCGCGGCGGTTGGAGGCCAGCGAGTAATTTTTCCATTCGTTATCGGCGGTCTTGTCCAGATCGTTCAGGTCGCCATATTCAGTGAGCCAGACAGGCACGTGGGAGTAACGGCTGTTCTTTACATGCTCGACGTTAGCGCCAACGGAATTCTCGCCGTAGGTATGCAACGTGAACGCGCCCACCTGTTTCATCAAGTCGGTATCGCGCAGAATGGGGCCGATGTAATCGTTGGTGATGACGGCCTGGTCGGCGGGTGTGAGCTTGATGTCGCCGAGCCCTTCTTTTTTCAGACGGCGGGCTACGGCGGCCAGCACCTTGGGAGCTTCTTCGGGATCGACGCGGGGGCCTTCGGGCGGATAACAATCGGTTTCGTTGAACGGGCTGAAATATTCGAAGTCGATGCCCGCCTTGGTGCGCGCGTACATGACCATTGAGACCACCATTTCGGCGAACTCGTCGTACATAGCGGGCTTGAGCGGGCGCTGCTGGCTCCCGGACTGGCAGACTTTGTGCTTTGGCGGCGTCCAGTGGTCGTCCAGCATCCAGTTGGGCACCGGGCCCATCAACCCGATCACCGGGCGAATGCCGCGCGAGTTCAGAAAACGCAGCCCGTTCCAGGTAGCCTCGAAGATGGGCGTCGAGTAGCGGTCGTTGTAATACTCCCAGTTCATGACGTTTGGATCGTCATTGTCATTGGTTTCTTCCCAGTTGCTGTAGACCAGATACGGCACGACGCGAAACATGGTGGCTCCGAGGTCTTTGATCAGCATGTCGAACATGGCTTTCTGGTCATCGCGAAAATAGGGGCCCGTGTAGTTGACGCCGAAGCCCTGAATGAACTGAAAGGACTCCGATGGCTGCAGAGTGACGCGCGTGCGGCCATCTGTGGATTGCGCCGGCAAGGTAGGCAAGGAAGTGAGCAGGCAAAGAAGTCCGACTGCGGTTCCGAGGGGTTTCTTATGAATAGTCATCAGCATTGAACTGTAAGTCAGGCGCGCGGGCTAGTCAATGCGATCCCGCGCGAGGTGCGGTGCGGTGATACGAATCGGTGAAGGATTGATGTATCCTTTTCACGTGAGAGCCATGCTGCGCGTCATTGTTTTGATCCTGCTTGCCGTTTTGCCAGCCTGGTGCGGAGACTGGAATCCGCGGCTGGCGGCCCAGTATCTCGATTCTCGCGAGAGGGCCTGGTTCGCCTGGCCACAGGCCATGAAATCGGGCGTTCCTTGCCTGTCCTGCCACACTAGCGTGCCCTACCTTCTGGCGCGCCCGCGGTTGCGGCACGCTCTCGCTGAGAGCAGTCGCACACCTTATGAGACGGGATTGATTGAAGGAGTGAGATCCAGGGTCGCGAAGACAGACGCTAACGACCTGTTTTCGGGTGTCACTGACAAAACCCTGCTCGGCCGGCAGGTGCTCGGAGCGGAGACGGTGCTCGCGGCGCTGGTGCTCGCGCTCGACGACGCGCAGCGCGGGGATGCTCTGACTCCCGAAACGGAGAAGGCGCTGAAACGCATGTGGTCGCTCCAGGTCCAGTCGGGAAACGATAAGGGCGCCTGGCTATGGTCAAACTTCGATCTGGATCCGTGGGAGACAACGGATGCTGCATTTTTCGGCGCGGCGCTCGGGGCGATCGCCACCGGTGCTGCCCCCGCAAGCTATCCATCCCGCCCGGAAATTCGGGCCAATGTGGCGGATTTGAAATATTACCTGCGCAATGCGCAAATGACGCAGCCGCTGCACAACCGGCTAATCCTGCTATGGGCGGCAAGCAGTCTGCGCGATTTGCTGCCCGATGCCCAGCGGCAGGCGATTTTCGACGAAATCTGGCGTAAACAAGAAGCCGACGGCGGCTGGAGCCTGCAATCGCTCGGAGCTTGGAAAAAGCGCGACGCCGCTCCACCCTCGGAAGGCTCGAACTGCTACGCAACGGGTCTGGCTGCGTTCACGCTGCAGCAGGCGGGTGTGCCCAGCACCGATGCGCGGCTCGCGCGTAGTCTCGCCTGGCTTAAGAAACATCAAGACGCGGAGTCCGGTTACTGGACGGCGGAATCGATGAACCACAAGCATGAATCAGGTTCAATGCCGGCGCTATTCATGCGCGATGCCGCCACGGGATACGCCACGCTGGCTCTGTTGTCGGGGGGACAGTAACGCCGCTCGGCGCCGCCGTTCGTTACTGCGTCACTAGCGGTTTCAGTTCGCCCAGAATCGTCGGAATCAGTTCGGCGATGGTCGGATGAATGTGCACGGCGCGTTGCACGACGGTGTAGGGAGCTTTCGCGTACATGGCATCTAGAACGCAATGGATAGCTTCGTCGCCACCGACTCCCAGGATGCTGGCGCCCAGGATCTCGTGCGTCTGCGCATCGACCATGATCTTCATGAAGCCGTTGGTCTCGCCTTTCTCGACCGCGCGGCTTACGCGCGTCATTGGGCGCTGTCCGATGAGGGCCGCACGGCCGGACTTCCGCACTTCCGCCTCAGTCATGCCGGCTCTGCCGAGCGGCGGGTCGATGTAAACCGCGTAAGCCCTGTGGCGGTCGCTCACCCGGCGCGTATCGTTGTCCAGAAGATTGGCTGCCACGATCTCGAAATCATTGTAGGATGTGTGCGTGAAGGCGCCTTTGCCATTGCAATCGCCGAGCGCCCAGATGCCGGGCACGCTGGTCCGCAGTTGGTCATCGGTCACGATGTAGCCACCCTTATCCATCTCGACCCTGGCGATTTCCAGACCGAGGTCATCGGTATTGGGACGGCGGCCCACGGCCAGTAGCACGTGGGACCCGTGCACCTCCTTGGGTTCGTCGGCGCAATCGATGCCGGCTACGACATCGTCGCCTTGCCTGGACAGGGCGATGCAGGTAGCGTTCAAATGTACGTCGATGCCTTCCTGCTCCAGGATATTCTTGATCGCCGCGGAAACATCTGCGTCCTCACGCCCCATCAGCCGCGCTCCCATTTCGATGATGGTGACCGCGCTGCCGAAGCGCCGGTACATTTGTCCGAACTCGAGGCCAATGTAACCGCCGCCCACGACGATCAGGTGGCGTGGGACAAAATCAATGTCCAGCAGGGAATCGCTGGTGAAGTATTTTACTTGGTCGACCCCGTGCATCGGCGGGACAGTGGGGCGCGTGCCGGTATTGATAAAAATCCGATCCGCCGTCAGCCGTTCAGCTGCGACGGTTACTTCGTGGGGCGACGCAAAGCGCGCATGCCCTTGGAATACGGTGCAATTGGTCATGCCTTTGAGCCAGCTTTCGATGCCCGAGCTGGATTTCCCCGTGATGGCGTCTCTCCGGGCCTTAACTTGTTTCATGTCCACGGTTATGGGGCCACCGATGGCCACGCCAAAGTCGGCCGCACGCCGGGCGATGTGCGCCGCATACGCGCTCGCCACCATGGTTTTGGTGGGTGTGCAGCCTGTATTGACACAGGTGCCGCCGAACCGGCCGCGCTCGATGATGGCGACTTTCATGCCAGCGGCGGTCAGGCGCCCCGCCAGAGACGGTCCGGCCTGCCCGGTTCCGATGATGATCGCGTCGAATGTTGTGGCCATGTTCCTCTCGCATCGCATCTAACTTTATGACAGATCGGAGGGCGCTGGGTCTTACTCGGCTGCAGGATTGTGCCGGCACAAAGGCGCGTCACGCGATGCCCCATCTCCGATTCGCTTGGGCGGATTATAGCTCCCGGCCCAACAGCCAAGCCTAGAACACGGCTTTGGACTGGGCTGTACAACACAGTCTCATGGATATGATTTAGGCGCCGGTAGTGTTATTGCAATATCTGAGGATTGCTGCACACGATGGTTCAACTTCTGCATCTGAGCTGTGTACTGTCCGGGCATGTTGAGGGCTGCGGCGGAACGATAACGTCGTTCGAATAACGGCTGCTAAATTCCCTCTGGAGGAGAAAAACATAATGTTCGCTGTTCGAACCAATGTTCAAGTTAAGGAGAACCTGCTTGCGCGCTTGGCGGATGCACGGACCCAAACGGACGCGTTGTTCGACGTGGTGAGGCCCGATTCCCTTTACGAACGGCCGATCGCCGAAAGGCATCGGATCGCGTTCTATCTTGGGCATCTGGAAACCTTTGACTGGAATCTGCTGCGGGAACGCCTGCTGAACCGGAAAGCTTTTCACCCGGAATTCGACCGCCTGTTCGCCTTTGGAATCGATCCTGTGGATGGTGGCCTGCCGGCCGATCAACCGGCGGATTGGCCGTCCTTGGCGGAAATACATCGGTACATCAGCCGGGTGCGTACGGAACTCGATGACGGGTTGGCTGATGCATTTTCCTTCGGCGCGGAGCCCAAGGTGGAGCAGGAAGATCCCCCGGCCAGCGTGCTCCTGAATGTCGCGATTGAGCACCGGCTCATGCACGCGGAAACGCTGGCTTACATGATTCATCGGTTGCCCCTGGAGCGGAAACGCAGAGAGCCAGTCGCGTCTACGCTGATGGCTCGTCCGGTTATGCCCTCGATGTTGGAAATTTCCGCGGGACCGGTCACACTCGGACTTTCGCACGGGGATCGTTCCGCATTCGGATGGGACAACGAGTATGAAGCCCACCGCGTGATTGTGCCGGCATTCGCCATAGACGAGTACAAGGTGAGCAACGGTCAGTACCTGGAGTTTATTGCAGCAGGTGGATATGACGATCGTGCGCTTTGGACGGAGCATGACTGGAATTGGAGAACGCAAAACGACATCCGCCATCCTGCATTCTGGAAGCGAATCGGCAATCGCTGGTACCTCCGCGCGATGTTTGACGAGGTTCCGCTGCCGCTCGAGTGGCCCGTATACGTGAGCCACGCGGAGGCCAGCGTGTTCGCGCGGTGGGCCGGCAAATCGTTGCCTACCGAAGAACAATGGCAGCGCGCCGCCTACGGCACGCGGCAGGGCTCCGAAAGAGCATACCCGTGGGGAAACGAAGCGCCAGGCTGGACGCATGGGAATGTCGATTTTCATAATTGGGACCCGGTTCCGCTCAATGCCTCTCCCGAAAACCGGAGCGCATTCGGCGTGGCCGGTATGCTGGGGAACGGATGGGAATGGACAGCAAGCGTGTTTGGGCCCTTCGACGGCTTTGAGCCGTTTGAGTTTTATCCGGGCTACTCCGCCAACTTTTTTGATGGCGAGCATTACGTGGCGAAGGGTGGCTCGGCCCGCACCGCGGCCTGCCTGCTGCGGCGCAGCTTCCGTAACTGGTTCCAGTCGCACTACCCGTATGTTTACGCCGGCATTCGCTGCGTGAGCCAGTAAAACCGGGGCAAGAGAAGCTGGCGCCGGCTTCGCGCCGTTGCACAATAGAGGTACGACGGCATGGCTGACGCTTCCACGTTGTCTGAATTCAAACAGGCCGCGGCCGAATCGGCGGTTGCCCAGGTGATGGATGGCATGATCGTTGGCCTGGGTACGGGGTCGACTGCTGCGTTCGCATTGACCGCTCTTGGAAAACGCGTGCAGCGGGGGCTCCGCGTTATCGGCATTCCGACGTCCGAAGCCACTGCCGAGCAGGCCCGCGCGCTCGGGATTTCACTCTCCACTCTCAGCGAGCACGTGGAGCTCGATCTCACTATCGATGGCGCTGACGAAGTCGAGCTAGGCACGTTCAACTTGATCAAGGGACACGGCGGGGCGCTGTTGCGCGAGAAAATTGTGGCCAGTGCAAGCGCACGGCTGCTCATCATCGTTGATGAAACCAAGCTGGTCGATCGCCTCGGCGGCCGTTGCGCCGTCCCGGTTGAGGTTGTGCCGTTCGGGTGGCAGGCTACGGCCAGGAAGTTGGCGCATTTGGGAGCGAATCCATCTCTTCGGAAGCGTGGCGGCGGTGAACCGTTTCTCACCGATGGCGGCCACTACATTCTGGATTGCTCATTTGGAGCGATTCGGTCTGCTCAGGATTTGGAGCAACAGTTGGATAGCTTGGTGGGGGTGGTAGAGCATGGCTTGTTCATCGGCATGGCAACCCAGGTGATCGTTGGAGCGAAGAATGGCGTCGAAACGCTTCGGGCTGTCGGCCGCGAGTAAGGGCCCGGCAGGCACGCCGATCACCTCTGCCAAAGGATCTGGTTGGCTTCGAGGGGTAGCAGGGCTTTCGGATGATAAGGCAGTATCCGAGGGGTGAAATGGTCTGCGGGCCGCGTGGCTGGAGCGCGCGTGACATAAGTAAAGCTTGCGGCTGAACCCGTGGAATTCTGCCGGGATCGCTCCATCGGCTGCCGAAACGGTTCGCCGCCGTTTTGCCCATCAGCGAATAACTCGACGCGCACGGCTTCGGGGTCCAGACCGCCGAGAAGGACTTCAACTTGAAATAGCAGCACGCCGCCCTGGTTCTCGACCTTAAGCGGGCCGAAGTGCACATCTTTCCAAAACCGCACGATGTCGTTCCGCCATTTGACCAATTCGGCACCCAGCTTGCTGTCCTGGGCTGCGCGCTCCGTGTAACGTTGTGCGGCGTCGAGATAATGATCTTCGGTGTACTCGCGGACCGTGCGGTTGGCGGAAAATGCGGGGGTCAGCCGGGACATGCTGCCTCGCATCCGCGCCACCCAGTCTGCGGGGACGCCTTTGTCATTGCGCGCATAGAACTGAGGAATCACCTCGTGTTCCAGTAGTGCGTAAAGCGCTTCAGCCTCGGCTGCATCCCACGCGGGATCATCGCCGTGTTCGTTGCCGTCGCCGATGGCCCAGCCAACCTCTGACGCGTACGCTTCCGCCCACCAGCCATCCAACTCGGAGAGATTCAGGCCTCCGTTGACCAGCACCTTCATGCCGCTGGTGCCGCTGGCTTCCCATGGCCGCCGCGGTGTATTGACCCAGACATCCACTCCTTCGACCAGGCGCTCGGTCAGCAGCATATCGTGATCGCTCAGAAATACAACGTGGCCACGCGCCTCCGGTCGGCGTAAGAACACGGCCCACTGCTTAATCATTGCCTGACCGGCCGAGTCCTGTGGATGCGCTTTGCCGGCCAGAATCAATTGAACCGGCCTCTGCGGATTGGTCAGAATTCGGATGAGGCGTTCCGGATCGTGCAGGAGCAAGGTCGGCCGCTTGTAGCTGGCGAAGCGCCGAGCGAACCCCAGGGTGAGAGTATTGGCGTCAAAAAGCCGGCTCGCCGCGGCGATCTCTTCCGGCGATTCTCGCAGGCTGGCCAACTGGCGGGCATAACGCCAGCGAACGTATTCGATCAGAGACTTGCGCGCCTGGCTGCGCATGTTCCACAGCGTCTGGTCTTCGACAGAGCTTAGATGATTCTCTATGCTCTCCAGGTCGCCGCGCCAAACTCCTTTCCCACAAACTCTTGTCCAGAGATCGTCGGCTTCCGTTGAATCCCAGGTGGGGACATGAACGCCATTGGTGACATGCCCCACTGGTATCTCGTCTTGCGGCCAGTGCGAAAAAAGAGGTTGAAAAATTCTCCGGCTCACGCGGCCATGCAGGCGGCTCACACCGTTGACGGCGCCGCTGCCGCGAATCGCCAGGTAAGCCATGTTAAACGGCTCGGATTCATCACTGGGGTTGCTGCGGCCCAGCGCCATCAGTTCGCCGAGCGGTATGTGCAGTCGCTCTTCGGCATAAAAGCGGAAGTAGCGCCGCATCATTTCCGACGGGAAACGATCGAAACCCGCTTCCACTGGTGTGTGGGTGGTAAAAAGGTTTCCCGCTCGTGTCACCGCCAGCGCTGTTTGGAAGGACTGGCCGGTGTCCAGCATGTAACTGCGGGCGCGCTCCAGCACGGCGAGCGCGGCATGGCCCTCGTTGAGGTGGCAGACCTCCGGGTGGATGCCGAGGGCGCGCAGCAATCGCCATCCCACGATGCCCAAAACCTGTTCCTGTTGCAGTCGAAGCTCGAGCCCACCGCCATAGAGTTCGCTCGTGATACCGCGGTAAGCCGGAGGGTTGGCGGGGTGATTCGTGTCCAGTAGATACAGCCGCACGCGGCCGACTTGTACCTCCCAGGCGCGGATCCAGAGCTCCAGCCCCGGAATCGAAATCGTCAGCCGCAGCCAGTCGCCGTTCCCATCGCGCAAGGGCTTAATGGGCAGTTGCCCGGGATCGTTGTGAGGGTAAAGAGCCAGTTGCTGG
>DATLVQ010000415.1:0-3890 GCA_035577325.1 Bryobacteraceae bacterium
GACGTGGTCGAGTTCGGCATGAACGCCGAGCAGGCCATCGAAGCGCCGCGTTTCCAGACGCGCCACCTGGTTTCGAGCTTCGACAATCATGCCATGAGCCCCGGCGACCTGTTGCTCGATGAGCGCATCAATGCTACGGTGATGACGGAGCTGGCCGAACGGCATCATCGTGTTGGCACGCGCTCGCGCTGGTCGAGTGGCGCAGCGCCGGTGCTCATTCGCGTGACTCCGGGCGGCGTGATCGAAGCCGGCGCCGATCCCTACGGCTACCGCGCCGCGCGCGCCTGGTAAGTGGACACTCTCTTCGACGAGCCTGCGTCGTTCGATCGCGACGCGCTGGCCGCACGGCTGAAGCAGTTGGCGTTGCGGAACATCTACGTCGGCGGCAGCTCGTGGAAATACGAAGGCTGGTTGGGCCAGATTTATAGCCGCGCGAATTATCTGACGCGCGGGCGCTTCTCACAGAAGCTGTTCAACGACACCTGCCTAAAGGAGTACGCGCAGATATTTCCGACGGTTTGCGGCGATTTCGCGTTTTATCAATTTCCAACCGAAGAGTTTTGGCGCCGCCTGTTCCTGCAAACGCCCGCGGGCTTCCGGTTCGCATTCAAAGTGCCGGAACAAATCACGTGCAAAGTGTTTCCCCTGCACGGGCGTTATGGCGCCCAGTCCGGCGCGGAGAATAAAGCATTTCTCGATGCCGAACTGCTCAAAGAGTCGTTTCTGCGGCCTCTCGAACCGTATCGCGACCATACGGCCCTGCTCATCTTCGAGTTCGGCGGATTTGCGAAGAAGACGTTCTTCGATCTGAGTGAATTTTTGGAGCGGCTCGACCCATTTCTCGCGAAGCTGCCGCCGGAATTCCGATATGCTGTCGAGATTCGCAACCCCGATTTTCTCGAACGCGATTACTTCCAATGCCTGCGCAACCATAGAGTGGCTCACGTGTTCAACGCCTGGTCGCGCATGCCCGAGCTGCGCTACCAAATGAAGATTCCGGATGCGTTCACGACGGACTTGATCGTGAGCCGGGCGCTGCTGCGTCAGGGCCGCAGTTACGAGGACGCGGTGCAACTTTTTTCGCCATACACGGAAATAAGGGATGCCAACCCGGAAGTGCGCGGTTCGCTGCGCGAGATGATCCGCATCGCGGAGGGCAAACAGATGACCGCGTTCCTATTTGTCAACAACCGCCTGGAGGGCAACGCGCCCACGACCATTCTGGCGATCACGGAGCCCGCGTCGCAGGCGGCGGAGTTACCATAGGCGCACGAGACCTAGCGGATGCGCCACGCGATCATCCAAGAGCTCAGCCGGTTGCCGCGCCGAATGGGCGGAACAATAGGCATACTGATCTACGCGTTCGCGCTAGTGGCGCTCGGCATTCTGCTGCCCTGGCGTTTGAGCTTCGATTTTCTGGACGCGATGATCTTGCTGGCCTATGCGTGGCTGCCCGCGCTTATAGTGGCGCCCGTTGTTGCGGAATCCTTCGCC
This sequence comes from Bryobacteraceae bacterium, assembly GCA_035577325.1. Lineage (GTDB taxonomy): Bacteria > Acidobacteriota > Terriglobia > Bryobacterales > Bryobacteraceae > QHXW01. The sequence goes on from DATLVQ010000415.1 coordinate 1,495, forward strand.
GGCGAGCGTGAGCGCGCTCAAATTCCAGCGACATATGAAGAGCGGCGGCAATTGCTCTATGCGAGGGTGACGGCCGGCGCGCTCTATGGGTGGGTCTCCGCGCTGCTCGCCCTCGTCATGGGGCTCGCGATAGTCAACCTCTCGTTCACGCGATGGATCTTACCTCCCCCACTGCTGACATTCGACTTGGCTCTCATGAGCCTGGCGGTGTCGGTCAGCGCTGCCGGCGTCTCGGCCGCGGTTTCTGTTAGGGCGCGCAGCGCGAAATATGCCAAGCGCACTTTGCGGCAGGGCTTTCTCCTGCTGCTTGTGCTGGTGATCTACTATTCGCGTTTCATGCCGGTCGAATGGAAGCGACGCGTGACAGTTCCGGAAGCCTTGCCGGGCTTTACGGAATTTGTTGTCGTAGTTTCGGTGGCGCTCCTCGTTCTCTCGGCTGCTCTGATCAAGCTGGCCTTGAACCGCGGAGAAGACACTGAGATCCGGCTCAATCTATGAGCGTCAGCGCAGCCGCCAGTGGCTGTCGGTGAACTCCGCGATGTCTTCGTTCCACGTACCAACCTTTGCCGCCATCTGCCCGCCGTCAATAACGAGTGTGGCTCCGGTAATAAAGGACGCCAGATCCGACGCGAGAAACGCGATGGCGTTAGCGACTTCTTCGGGCATGCCGCCGCGGCCCAACGGAATGTGGCGGAAGTACTCTTTCAGCACCGGGGGATTGTTGAAATACGCTTCCGTGAGCCGCGTTCGGATCAGGCCCGGGCAGACGGCGTTCACACGGATCTGCCATGGACCCAGTTCATTGGCCGCGGTGTGCAGAATGCCCAGCAGTCCGGCCTTGCTGGCATTGTAAGCGACCAGCGCGGCTTCGCCGTCGTACGAGTTCGTGGAGGCGGTCATCACAATCGATCCCCGCCGCAGCGGTTTCATGCGCAACGCCGCTGCCTGTATCGTGTGAAACATGCCGCTCAAGTTGACGGCGATTGTCCGGTTCCACGACTCGGCTGATGTTTCATCGAGCGGCGCCCACACACCCATGCCCGCGTTGGCCACCAGGATATCCGGCGCTCCGCTGCGCGCGAACGCGGCGTCGATCGTGGCCCTATCGCTGATATCCACGTGGCAGCCGCGCCCTCCAAGCGATTGCGCAACTTCCTCCGGGCGCTCACGCTCCAGATCGAAAATCCAAAGTTGCGCGCCGCCCGCCGCCAGCGCCCGCGCCACCGCCAGGCCTATCCCGTTCGCGCCGCCAGTCACCACCGCCACTTTTCCGCTGAAGTCGAGAGGCATCTGATCCTTGTAGCATAAACACCGATTCTGTGTGCCCAATCCTGATTTTCAGAGCGGTTGATTCCCCATGACAGGTTTGTTGAGGCAGATTACCAAGCGCCAGAAACCCGCATGTTATAATTCACAAACGCCTCTCATCCGGGCCCGTAGCTCAGTTGGTTAGAGCGCTACCTTGACACGGTAGAGGTCACAGATTCGAGTTCTGTCGGGCCCACCATGATTCTGCGAGCTTGACGGCATTCGAGGCGGCCTTTTTCCGGATCGGTATCCCGCCTTCGATGCGCTCCTGGTTCGCGCGGCTGGCGCGCTCCTGCCGCTGGCGATCATCGAGCGTGTAGTGTCCGGTCATGTCCGGACGGCTGTTTCCGGCGATCTTCTGCGCCTGCATCGGACTTCACGGTTATAATTCCAACAGCTGACCGGCCGCGCCCCGGCCGACCACCGTGCCTAGATCGGTCGCGATTCTGGTAGTCGCGCAGTAGCTTTCCCCGGCCTGTGGGAGGATTCGCTGCCTAGCCTTTGTGATGAAGGCGGCTGCAAGCCGCTTCGGCTCCGCTGCTGTCCACCGCGGTCTTGCCTTCCTCGATGTACTGGATCTTGCCTTCCTTGTCGATCACAAACGTCGCGCGATTAGCGATGCCCAGATCTTGAATGAGCACGCCGTAGTCGTGCGCCACTTTTCGCTTCGAAAAATCGCTTAGCAGCGGAAACGTTAGCTTATTCTTCTCGGCGAATTCCTTTTGCGACGGCGTGAAGTCTTCGCTGATGCCGAACACCTGCGTGTCAGCCCCGTCGAATTTGGACATACCAGCCTGGTATGCCAGCATTTCCTTCGTTCACCCACCCGTGAACGCCGCTGGGAAGAACGCCAGCACAACATTTTTCTTGCCGCGGAAATCCGACAGCTTTACCTGCTGCCCGGTGGTCGAAGGCAGCGTAAAATCCGGCGCCTCATCGCCAACCTTCAATTGCGTTTTAGGCGGGTTGACCTGAGCAAAGACTGCAGCCGCGGCCGTGGACGCCAGTAGCAGAAAGCGAATGCTCCGCATGAATCCTCCTGAATAAAAAGTGAGACTAGCATGATTTCGCGGGACCTGCAAACGCGC
>DATLVQ010000416.1:0-19658 GCA_035577325.1 Bryobacteraceae bacterium
TTCCCTCTATCCACCCATCCTCAATATCGAGCACAACGAGTGGTTTTACCGGCGAGGCACCTGGTCCGAAATTCTGGTGGTGAATTCACGCGACGGTCAGGAGATCTGGATTCCGCGGCGCTTCCTGGGCGAAATTTCACAGATCGAAGATCCGGTCGTCATCGTCGGGCTGGTCAAGGAACTGGAGTACAAAGCCGGCGCCGTGTGGCCGCACCAGCGGCGCGTGATCCAGATGCCTGTAGCGATTGGAGACCGCCCGCGCAACGGGCCACAAGCGGCTGAATCGCCCGCACCGGTCATCGGAATCCGCACGCAATCGGTGACGGATTCACGCATGAGCAAACTGGTAGGCTTCACACTGATCGTGGGCGCGCTCGCCGGCATTGTCGCTGTCGGCGTATTTCAAGAACGAACCCTCAAGCCGCGCGTGTCCTACAAAGTTGCCGACCCAGGCTATCTGGAACTGACCCACGAAGACGATTACTGGGCAGTGGTGCGCAAGCTCGGGACACCGGCTGACGATCGCTGGCAGTCCGAAACCGGCGCCATTCAGTTTCGCAGCCTGTGGTATCCGCAGCGCGGTTATTTTGTCATCCTGATGGGCGACGCGCGCCCCGGCGCCCGTTACATCGGCGCCATGGATCGGAACTGGAACCCGATCCACGAGGTGGCACTGCGTACGGGCGGCAGCACTGGTTCCACGTTGCGCGGGTTGAAGAAATTCTGAATGCCTCAGGCGACCTCGACTCCTGACGCCGCTGCTTCGAACATCAAGCAAATCCTGGGCCACCTCCTATGGGCGGCGGTGGCGGTTGCCGCTGCTTTCTGCCTGGGAGCCATCGCGCTCAACCGCGGCGAGCATATCAACAGCATCTGGCTGGTTCTAGCGGCGGCCTGCACCTACGCGCTGGGCTTCCGCTTCTACGGGAAATTCATCGCGGCGCGCGTGATGGCGCTGAACAACCAGCGCGCCACTCCCGCCGAGCGCCTGGAGAACGGCCACGACTTCGAGCCCACGAACAAGTGGATTCTCTTCGGACATCACTTCGCCGCCATCGCCGGGCCGGGGCCGCTCGTTGGCCCGGTACTTGCCGCGCAGTTCGGATATTTGCCGGGAACACTCTGGATCATCATCGGCGCGGTTGTGGGCGGTGCCGTGCAGGATTTCGTCATCCTTTTTGCCTCCATGCGGCGCGACGGCAAGTCCCTGGGACAGATGGCGCGCGAGGAGATCGGCAAGCTCGGCGGTTTCGTGGCGCTATTGACCGTCCTGCTCATCATGATCATTCTGCTGGCGGTCGTCGCACTTATAGTCGTAAACGCGCTGGCCGGCAGCCCGTGGGGCACGTTCACCATTGCGGCAACGATGCCCATCGCCGTATTCATGGGCCTATATCTGCGCTACTGGAGGCCGGGCAGAGTGCTCGAGTGCTCGCTCATCGGTTTCCTGCTGGTGCTCGCCGCCATCTTCGGCGGACAATCGATATCGCAATCGGCCTCCTGGGCGCCGGCCTTTACGCTTTCCTCGCTCGCTCTGGCGTTCGCCATCATCGCTTATGGATTTCTAGCCAGCGCGCTGCCGGTCTGGCTTCTGCTCGCGCCTCGCGATTACCTCAGCACATTCGTAAAATTGGGCGTTATCTTGCTGCTGGCCGTTGGCATTATTGTTGTGCGGCCCCAGCTCGCCCTGCCCGCGTTTACGCGCTTCACCGACGGAAACGGACCGATCTTCGCCGGCAAAATTTTTCCGTTCTGCTTCATCACCATAGCCTGCGGCGCGATTTCGGGTTTTCACGCGCTTATCTCGTCCGGAACCACGCCGAAAATGATCGCCAAAGAGTGGCACGCCTGGCCTGTTGGCTACGGCTCCATGCTGCTCGAAAGCTTTGTAGCGGTAATGGCTATGATCGCGGCGTGCGTCATGAACCCGGGCGTGTATTTCGCGGTCAACTCCCCAGCCGGCATCGTGGGCGCGACGCCGGCAGCCGCGGTTGCCGCCATCAGCTCCTGGGGATTTCCGGTTGGCGTCGCCGAGATGCAGGCGCTCGCCCGCAGCGTAGGCGAGCAGACGCTCTTTTATCGCACCGGCGGCGCCCCGTCGCTCGCGCTAGGCATGGCGCACATTTTCGCGCGCTCGGGTGGCGGCCAGGCGCTCATCGGCTTTTGGTACCACTTCGCCATCATGTTCGAGGCGCTCTTCATTCTCACTATCATCGACGCCGGCACGCGCGTGGGCCGCTTCATGCTGCAAGATCTGCTCGGCCACGTGCATCCGGCCCTCGGCCGCACCAGCTGGATGCCGGGTGTGCTCGCCACCTCGGCCGCCGTGGTTCTGGCCTGGGGGTATTTCCTCTATCAGGGTGTGCGCGATCCGCTGGGCGGCATCAACTCGCTGTGGCCCCTGTTCGGCATCGCCAACCAGTTGCTCGCCGCGATCGCGCTCTGCGTCGCTACTACCATTCTGATTAAAATGCACCGCGCACGTTACATCTGGATCACTGGCATGCCCCTTATCTGGCTGGTAATCGTAACGTTCAGCGCTTCGTGGCAGAAAATCTTTTCCCCTTTGCCGCGCATCGGATTTCTGGCCCAAGCCGGCCAGCTGGCGGCGGCGCTGCGCTCGGGCGCGATCGCAGCCGACAACGTCGCATCAACTCAGACCCTGATCTTCAACGCGCGGCTGGACGCGGCGATGTGCGGGATCTTCCTGATTCTGGTCGCGGTGATCCTGATGGATTCTCTCCTCGTCTGGATTGGCATTCTGCGTGGAACGCGCGCGCCGCAAGTGGTGGAATCGCCGTTCGTGCTCTCGCGTTTGGCGGAGGAAGTATGAAGCGTCTGCGGACATTTGGCAGATTGATCCTGGCTCTGCTTCATGAGCTTGCCGATGAAAACGCCTATAGCCGCCATCTCGCCGCGCACGGCCGCCCGCATTCGGGTGAAGAGTGGCGAAAATTCTCCGAACAACGCCTGCGCGCAAAATACTTGCGGGCCCGATGTTGTTGATGCGGCGCCGCTGACGGTCACGCCAGCACAGTAAGCCCGGCATTGCAATACCGTACTCCTATACGGCACGAGAGAGCGGCTGCGCCAGCGCGTGTTTGTTCTCCGTCCGCGGACACGGCACGCGCTCACTGCGCTAAACTGGCGGTTCATGCGTGGATCCCGGTGTAACACCCGGCATACGCTGGCGTTGCTGGCTCTACTGTGTGTACCGGCCGAATCCTCACAAAGCGGCGCGGCCCAAGGTGTCGCCCCGCTGCCGGCAAAAGGCGCGCTCTCGTACAACGTTGCTTGGCGGCTCATCGACGCCGGTAAAGCCAGGCTGAGGTGGGGCGCCGTCGTCCAGCCATCCCATCCCGGATTGCAGATCGACCTCCATCTGGAGTCCACCGGCCTGGTCTCGAAGCTGTACAAAGTCAACGACGATTACACGGCCAATCTGGTGACGGATTTTTGCGTTGAAAATACGCACACCAATGCGCGTGAGGGCAGCCGCCAGCGCGAAACCGTCGTGCATTTCGATCCGGAAACCAAAAAAGCCAGTTACCTTGAGCGTGATCTTTTTACGCATGCTACCGTGCTAGCGAAGGAGACCGACATTCCCGCGTGCGTGCACGATGTGATCGGCGGCATGCTTTTTCTGCGAACCCTGAATCTCGAGCCGGGGCATTCAATCCAGGTTCCGGTGAGCGACGGCAAGAAAACTGTCTCCGCTAAAATCGAAGCGCAGCAGCGGGAACAGATCAAGGTGCCTGCGGGAACATTCAAGACCATTCGTTACGAAGCTTTTCTGTTTAATAACGTGTTATATCGCAGAGACGGACACCTGTACGTCTGGCTCAGCGACGATGCGCGGAGATTGCCGGTACGCCTTCAGGTGCGGCTGCACTTCGCGATCGGCACCATTACTTTTGAATTGGAGAAGGAAGATAAGACATGAAGTGTGTGGCCCTGATAGCCGCGGTATTGCTGGCCGCGCCGTCGCTCTTTCCTCAGAACCCAACCTCAGGTCAAAGCGCCGCGCCTGCGAATCAGTCCGCCGCGAGCCCCCTGCTTTCGAATAACGATGCTCTCGGCCAGCTTCGCCGCATCTCGCAGTTGATGGAATCTACTATGCTGGCTGCCCCCGGCATGGCGCGCGCGGCAGCCCCGTTGGCTGAAAATGTAAGGCAAGCCCTGGCCAATATCGAAGCCAGCTCGCCACAGAACGCCGGCCAGGTTTACAACTTGCTGGCCAACGTGCGCGCTTACCTGGCGCTTTCCGACGCCCTGCCTAAGCAGTATCCATTCGCCGAGGCCGCGCGCAAACAGGTCGCGGAGCTGCGCGACGCCATGGATCGCATGGATGCAAATTTTCAAGCGCTCCTGGAATACAAGGACGAGCAGGCGCGCAATCCGGATCGCGACAATCTGAAGCGTTACGCCGAGGACAATGCGCGCCTCGGGGCGCCTTCGTCCAAGACCCTGCGGGTCGTGTTCCTTGGCGACTCGATCACCGATGGCTGGCGATTGACGGAATATTTCTCCGGCCGCGACTTCGTCAATCGCGGCATTAGCGGTCAGATCACCGGCGAAATGCTGGGCCGCATGATGGCCGATGTGATCGACCTTAAGCCCGCCGCCGTGCTCGTGCTGGCTGGCACCAATGACATCGCGCGCGGCGTGCCGGTCAACACCATCAAGAACAATCTGACGATGATCGCCGAACTGGCGGAGGCAAATCAGATCCGGCCGATGTTCGCCTCTATTCTGCCAGTGAGCGACTATCACAAGAATGTCAATGCGCGGTTCGCCATGACGCTCCGGCGGCCGCCGGCAACCATTCAGTTGCTCAATAGCTGGCTGAAGCAATTCTGCTCGCAGCGCGGGTACGTCTATGTCGATTACTTTTCCGCCATGGTCGATTCGGCCGGCTACCTCCAGGCCGATCTCGCCGACGATGGCCTGCATCCGAACGGCAAGGGTTACCGCGCGATGGCGCCGGTGGCCATCAACGCCATCGACCGCGCGCTCGGCCAGCAGCCAAAGAAGAAAAAGGGCAAATTGTTCTAAGCGCCCTGCCATTCAGGGCCCGCCTGGGTAAGAGCCACGTGTAAGCCCAAGGTGCTATTTGTGTTGCGCGTAACCCGGCACGCCTGGCGCGCGTCAGTGCGAAAATAGGGGTATGCGGCTTCGTCTCGCCATCACTGGTCTGCTGCTGTGCGTTTGCGCTTCGGCTCAACAGGCCTTGACGCTTGACCAGTTGCTTTCATTCGTTCGCTCTGCCATCAAGCTGAAGCAGCCCGATAGGGAAGTCGCCGGCTATCTGGCGAAACTCAGGCTAAAGGAAAAATTGGATGAGCGCACCGTCGAAGAATTGCAGGGGGAGGGCGCGGGTCCGAAAACCGTCGCGGCGTTAAGCGAGCTGGTTGCCGGATCAGCTTCGTTGCCGCCGCCTCAGCCCAAGGTCCCGAAGCCTCCTCCGCCGCCGATTCCGCCGCCGTCGCCTGAAGAGCAGCAGGCGGTCATTAGCGAAGTGCGCGAGTATGCCGCGAACTACTCGTCAAAGCTGCCCAACTTCATCTGTACGCAAATAACGCGCAAATACGTGGATCCGAGCGGCAAGGAATTCTGGGGGCTCGAGGCCACCATCACCGAGCACCTCACATATTTCGATCAGCAGGAGCATTACAAGCTGATGCTGGTCAATAACCAGTACGTGGACCTGCCGCATGAATCCGTGGGCGGCGCCAGTTCGTCTGGCGAGTTCGGCAGCCTTCTCCGGCTCACGCTCGCGCGTAAAGCCAATGCGGCTATCGAATTTGACCACTGGGCCACGCTGCGCAAGCGCAGAACGTACGTGTTTTCCTACACCATATCGAGCGGTAATTCGGACTACAGCATCCTGTGGGAAAAGAGCCAGCGGATTATTGTCGGTTACCGCGGCTTGATTTATGTGGATAAAGAGACGCACGAAGTATTGAGGATCACCCTCCAAGCCACTGAAATTCCGCCGTCGTTTCCGGTTCAGGAAGCAGGGACGAAATTGGACTTCGACTACGCCGACATCGGCGGGCGCACCTTTCTGCTGCCCTTGCGAGCCGAGATCCGCATGCGGCACGACCACTTTCTCAGCCGAAACGTGATCGAGTTCCGCATGTACCGCAGATTCTCCGCCGACGCCGAAATCAAGTTCGACGCGCCCATCCCGGACGCCCTGCCCGAGGATCAAACCAAGGAGGAGCCGGAGCAGCCTAAGGGCCTGCCGCCGAAGTAACCGGCCTGCTTGCTGCTATCATGTTAAGCATGTGCCACGGGCGGGTCTGGAAAGCAGCCATGATGTTATTGGGGATGTGCGTGGTGCTGATGGTCGGCACCGCCGCCGCGTCGCCCGCGCACCAGCACACTGAGGTCATCGGTAGCAACTGCGACCTCTGCTGCGTCGGACACCTTCCCGCGCTTCAATCTCCGCTCTTATCTGATATCCGCCCGTCAGTCCTTCTCGATTGGCAAAATCCGGCGGAAGAATATTTGACCAGTCTCGATCCGCAATTCTCCGCGACGTTCGGCCGCGCCCCCCCTGCCGTTTAATCGTTTCCCGCGTTTGTTGCGTGGATAGTGGCGTACCCGGCAGAAATCCGGACGCCGCTGGGGCTCTCGCAGACCGTTCCCGATTCGGTTCTGTGTAAAGGAGACTGGATGCAACGCATTGTATTTGCAGTGGTTATTGGCTGTTTGGGTTCGTTTTGTATTTCCGCCCAAGACACCGCGGAGTTGTTGAACCGAATGAAGGCCATGGAGGACAAAATCAAGTCGCTCGAAGCCGAGGTACAGGAGTTGAAGGGCCAGCAGGCTGCTCTGACGGCAGCCGTCACCGCCGCCCCGGCCCCAGCGCCTACGACGCCGGCGGCTCAACCAACGCAGACAGCGACGGCGGCGCCGCAAGCCGCACCCGCCGGACTGGCCGCTCCACAGATGCCTTCCGGCCCGCTGCCGGTGTACGGTGGCGCCGCGGCCGGGGCCTCGAAGATATTCAATCCCGATATCAGCGTGATCGGTGACTTCCTCGGCGGCGTGGGTAACGGCAATCCGCGCAGTACACCGTCTCTCGAAATGCATGAGAGCGAAGTGGGCTTCCAGGCCATCATCGACCCTTACGCGCGCGCCGACTTCTTTATCAGCTTCGGCGAACAGGGCGTCAATCTGGAGGAAGGCTTCCTCACATTTGCCACTCTGCCGGCGGGGCTGCAGCTGAAAGTTGGCAAAATGCGCGCCGCTTTCGGCAAGGTCAACACCCTTCACAATCACGTTCTGCCCTGGACCGACCGGCCTCTGGTAACCCAGAACCTGGTGGGCGGCGAAGACGGAATCGACGACGCTGGACTATCCATCAGCCGCATTCTGCCGGCGCCCAAAGATATCTTCCTCGAGGGCACGGCGCAAATTTTCCGCGGCGATTCGAGCGATGTATTCCACGCTTACAAACGCAGCGACGTGAGTACCGTCGGGCATCTGCGCGCCTACCGCGACATCAGCGAATCCACCAATATCGACGTGGGCGCTTCGTATTCACGCGGCCATTCGCCAATTGCCGAGCCTCTGATTAACCAGCTCTATGGAGTGGACGCCACCGTGCGATGGAAGCCCCTGCGCCGCTCGATTTACCACTCGTTTGTGGGTCGTTTCGAGTACATCTGGGACCGTGCCGAGCAGCCCATGCACATCAATACGTCCCCCGAGGGATTCTACGTTTCGACCGATTACCAGTTCGCGCGGCGCTGGTTCCTGGGCGGACGATTTGACCGGTCCGGCCGATTCAACAGCGCGCATCTGATCGACACAGGCGGGTCTCTGATTGTGACTTACTGGCCGAGCGAGTTTAGCCAGATTCGCGGCCAGCTCCGGCGCACCGGTTACGCCGACCGTCTTACCGCGAACGAGCTTCTGTTCCAATTCCAGTTCTCTATGGGGGCCCATGGCGCGCACCCGTTCTAAAGAAACCGCAGCAATGCTTATTTCACGTACACCAGGCTACATGGAGGGCCGTCCTCTGATACGGAGATATGTCTGCTTTATGAAACGTTTGCACAGTCCATTGTCCGTGGCCCTGCTGATTGCCATCCCGCTGGCGATGGCGGGATCGAGCCTGGCCGCATCAAAGCTCAATGTCGTGACGGCCACACAGGACCCGGCTGCCATCACGCGCGAAATCGGCGGCGACCACGTCAACGTCGACTCGATTGCCAAGGGTTATCAGGACCCGCACTTCGTCGAGCCCAAGCCAAGCTTTCTGCTGAAACTCATGAAGGCGGATCTGCTCGAAGTCGTGGGGCTCGAGCTCGAGATCGGATGGCTGCCCCCGCTGATCACGCAGAGCCGCAACGCCAAAATTCAGGTCGGAGCCAATGGATATCTGGATCTCTCGCGTTACTGCGAGATCCTCGAGATACCCACCGGCCAGGTCACCCGCGCCATGGGCGACGTGCATCCGCTGGGCAATCCGCACTACTGGCTCGATCCGGAAAACGGACGCCGCATGGCCAAAGCCATCCAACAGAAGCTTGCGGAACTACGGCCGGAAGATGCCGCATACTTCGCGCAGCGCGAAGCCGATTTCGAGCGGCGCCTCACCGAATCCGAGAAAAAATGGCAGGCCGCCATGGCGCCCTATCGCGGCAGAAAAGTGATCACATACCACCGCTCGTGGCCCAATTTCGCCAAGGTATTCGGCCTCGACGTCGTGGATTATGTGGAGCCAAAGCCCGGTATACCGCCAACACCCAGCCACACGCTCGAACTGATCAACATCATGAAGCGCGAAGGTATCAAGTTGATTCTGGTGGAACCGTATTTCGATTTGCGGACGCCCAATTCAATCGTCGGCGCGGTCGGCGGCCAGGTGTTGGTTTTGATGCCGTCGGTAGGCGGCGTCAAGGAAGTCAACGATTACTTCCAATTATTCGATTATGATATCAATCTGCTCACGGCGGCCCTTGTCAAAATAAAATAACCGGCATCCCACGGAAGGAGACTCATGGACATACTCGCTTTTCTCGCGGCGCCTTTCGTTGCGAGCCTCATTCTAACCGGCATTCACGCCTATCTCGGTGTGCACGTCGTAGAGCGCGGCGTCATCTTCGTGGACTTGTCGCTGGCGCAGATCGCGGCGCTCGGTACGACGATGGGTGTGCTCTATGGGCTCGATCCGCACGGTCAAGGCGTCTACTGGACCAGCCTGGCATTCACCTTTTTGGGAGCCGCGGTGTTCTCCACTATTCGTGGCCATCACGCGCGTATTCCGCAGGAGGCCATCATCGGTATTTGCTACGCCGTGGCCTCGGCCGCCGCTATTCTCGCCATGAGCAAATCGGTGCAGGAGACCGAGCATCTCAAGGAAATGCTCGTCGGCAACATCCTCTCCGTCTCCTGGGCGGAGGTTCGCAAGACGGCAATCGTGTATGGCTGCATCGGTCTTTTTCACTATATTTTTCGCAAAAAGTTCCTGGCCATCTCGCTCGACCACGGCCATACCGGAGACCACGGTTACTCCGTACGCTTCTGGGATTTTCTTTTCTATGCTTCGTTCGGGTTCGTAGTCACGTCGTCCGTTTCGATTGCCGGCGTGCTGCTGGTGTTCTGCTACTTGATCGTTCCCTCGGTAGGCGCCATGTTGTACGCCGAACGCATCGGCCCCCGCCTGGCGATCGGCTGGACTATGGGCACCCTGGTCTCGGCGCTCGGCGTCTACCTGTCGCTGAAAATCGACCTCCCCACCGGCGCGACCATAGTTTGCACCTTTGGCTTCGTGCTCATCGTGATGGCGCTGCTCCGCGGCGTGATCCGGCGCGCCCTCGAAGACCGGCAATCGCAACCACTGGCGGTCGGTACGCCGGAGACGGGGCTGCGGACTTAGAAAATAGACTGTTGTTGCAGCGGATGCGCCGTTCTGGCCGGCGCACCGCGGTTTTTCGGCGGGTCTTAGTTTGCCCCATGTTACAATCCTTCGTTTCATGCCTTTTCAGGCCCTTCGCGATCCGCGCCTTCTTATGCTGGCCGACCCATCAGCAGACTTGACCGGCCGGCTCAGAGTTGGCGAATTGCAACTTAATTTAAGCTCTTTGGCCTTGGGTAAAATAGCTAACACGCTCAGCGGCCGGGGCGCGCACCTAGCGAGACTGCGTCCGGTCCTATGACTATGCTGGAAGCCTTTGCGCTATCCGACGTCGGACGCGTCCGAACCAATAACGAAGACTGCGCCCTGATCCTGCCGGATATAGGCCTCTACCTTCTCGCGGATGGAATGGGCGGCGCGCGCGCCGGCGAAATGGCCTCGAAGATGGCCATCGAGACCGTGGCCGAGGTGGTGCGCCAGGCCTGGCAGCGCGATCCTCAGCTGCTGCTCAGCGCTGTCGAAGAGGCCAACCGGCGGGTCCTGGCCGCCTCCAACAGCGATCCACAACTGGAAGGCATGGGCACGACTCTGGTAGCCGTGCTCGAAACCGGCGACAACCTCGCCATCGCCAGCGTCGGCGACAGCCGCGCGTACCTGCTGGACGAAGCCGGCTTCCGGCCGATTACAGAGGACCAGACATGGGTGCACGAGGTCGGCCGCCCGCTCGGTCTCGACGAAGAAAGCCTGCGCAATCATCCTATGCGGCATGTGCTCACCATGGCGATCGGCGTGGGCGGCGCGCTTACCATCCACTACTACATGATTCGCCTGCAGCCTTCGGCGCTGCTCCTGCTCTGCAGCGACGGCCTCCACGGGGTGGTCGAGCCGCCGGTCATAGAGAACATCCTGCGCGACGACGGCGCGGGGCACGAGCAGCTCGAGTACAAGTGCAAGTCGCTGGTAGAAGCTGCCAAAGACGCCGGCGGACCCGATAACGTAACCTGCGTACTCCTCCGTGGCGCGTCCGCCTGACCCGCTCCTTCCGACCACAATAATTGAGTCTGCCCTTCGTACCTCCGCTTCGTCCGAGAATTTTGCGGTCTCCGCTTCACTGTTTCTTTAAAGAACAGGAGTCCCAGGTGTCCGGAATAACCAAAACATTGCGCATGACGTGTGTTTGGGCGGCGGCTGTTGCCACCCTGACCGTAGGGGCGGCGCAAGATCTAGCTCAGAAAGATCCGGCTGAGAAAGATCCGGCTGAGAAAGATCTGACTGAGAAAGCCGCAGCCGCCCGTGCGCCGGCTTCACAAGATACGGTCCTGCACATAGTCGTCGTCTCTGGTGAAGACGCCACGCATGCGCCCGGGGAGCGTGTGGCGAAGCCGGTGACGGTCCAGGTAACGGACGGCACGGGTCGACCGGTGGAAGGTGCGAGGGTCAGCTTTCAAGTGCCGCGGGAGGGTCCCGGTGGTGTATTTTCGAGCGGCCTCGCGACTGATCTCGCCGTTACCGATGCCAATGGCCGCGCGACCGTTCGCTCCCTTCAACTCAATCGCATCGCCGGAAGATGCCTGATTCGGGTGACGGCGGCCAAAGAGCAGGCGCGCGCCGGGATCGTTCTCCAGCAATACATAACCGAACGGATTGCCGCGAGAGAGAGCGCCGATAGAACCGCCCCTTTAACAGCGCCGCAAAAGGTGTCACCGGCCTCGTCACAAGCTGCGCCACCAAACCAGTCGACGGCAACAATTCCAGAAGCGCCGTCCGCCGTGCCGCTCCAGCCGCGGAAGTCTAAGGATTCGAAAGCGCTGGCCGCCATTATCCAGCCACCCAAATCCATGGGCCAACTCGCCGATGATACGGCGCCGCCAAGGCCGCCGCGCGTCCCCACAATCGTTATTACGCAAGGCTCGGTCAAACCGGTTGCGCGCGCAATGGTCAACGGCGGTTACACGACGCACCAGGGCAAGTCCCACAAGAAATGGATCTGGCTTGGCATTCTGGCTGCCGGCGGCGTAGGCGGCGCTTTTGCCGGATCGAGCGTGGCCGCCGGTCACAACTCCATCGCTTCCGCGCCAATCACGATCGGCACTCCTACCATCAACATCGGAAAACCATGATGAACCGGATTGCGGTCCTTCTACTGGCGTGCGTGGCATGCGCGTCATTGGCGCGAGCCGAATCGAACCTTGGCGCGCCTGTAGTGGGCGTGACGCGTGATTCTCTCGGGCAACTCCGGCAGGTTTACGGCGTTGCCGGAAACTTCGTTCTGCGGGATGCGATTATCGAGACAGCTCTCAACTGGGCGTTTGACGGCAAGGGCGGCCTCGTGAAGACGTACGCCGAACTGCTCACGCTCGACCGCGCCGGCAAAGTGACAGGACGGCGCGCCATGCCGCGAGGAAGCGCGATTCTGAGTGCGGGCGCGGCATTTTTTCCAGCAACGAGTGAATTATGGTTGATCGGTAAGCACCCGGACCGCCAGATACGCATCGAGCCGGATGCCCTGGGCGGCGATGTTGTCGCACTGGGCACTCCGGACGGGCGGAGTGCGCCGCTGGCGGTGTGCCGGGCCAACCACGTGTGGCTGGTATTGGTCGACGTAACCAGCAACGCCATAACGCGCGAAACACTCGCCTCGGGCCTGATCGGCGATCAGGGATGCGCGGGCGCGCTTCTATGGATCGAAGGCAATTTCCTGCTGGCCAGGGCGCGCGACTTGATAATTCAAACCGCCGCGGGGGACGAGCGCCACCTGCCATTTGCCGGTGGAGCCCACGGCGCACAGGCGGCAATGCACCGTGCTGGAGACCACTGGGTGCAGGTGGAAGGAGAAGGCGCACCGCCGCTACTGGTTCTCGTCACGAGTGACGGCGAAAAATCTTACCGGCTACCGTCAGTGGAGCCGCGCCCGTGACGCGCAGAGTATTGCTCCTGGCATTTCTAGGCGCCAGCTCTATTCCAGCGCAGTTGAGCCTCTTCGTCTTGCAGGGGGACTCGGAGGCGCCCATCAACGGCCAATATGGTTTCGGGACCGTCTCCATGGGCGATGTCCGTGATATTCCGTTCCGGTTGCGCAATACCGGTAATTCGTCCACCCCGCTCACCGTGCTGTCGCTGGCAGGCGCGGATTTCTCTTTCGTCAATCCCCCGGCGGTTCCGCAGGACGTCGCCGGAGGGGCGGAGGTCGACGTTATAGTGCGGTACGCGCCCAGCGCGCCGTCATCGAGGGCGACCTTCGCCGCGGACGGCGTGTCGGCGGTTTTCTTTGGAAACGCGCTCGGCGCTGGCACGGTTTCGCTGGACGACGGCGGCGATGCGCTCCGCCTCCTGATGGCCGACGCGGTCATCGACTTCGGCAGCGCCGTGCGCGGTTCGACCGTTACGCGGCATATCGTCGTGGCCAACCCATCCACCAGCGACAAGATTTCGATCAGGAACGTGGTTGCATTGGGCGCGGCGTTCCATCTGACGAGGGATCCGCTGCCCATCGTACTGGCTCCGGGCGTTTCCGCCACTATGAGGCTGGATTTCACGCCCATGAGCAACGGAACGCAACTGGGGACCCTCGAGATCGACCAGCGCAGTTTCCATCTGACGGGAACAGGCTTGGACCCCGCGGCTCCCTTACCTTCGATCGCGCTGGACGTTTCCCAGCGGACAAGTGCGCAGCAAGGCAAGCTGACCGTGAAACTGGCTTCTATTTCGAAGGCCACCACAACAGGTGAAGTGGACATTGACATCCGGCCGAATACCGCGACCGCCAATACTGACGGCGGCATACTGTTTCTTGCAACCGGCAGCCGGAACGCGAAGTTCAACATCAAGCCTGGCGATACCGTGGGGCGCTTCGGCTCGGAGGACAACGTCGTCTTTCAAACTGGGACAACGGCGGGCGACATCGTGTTCACCGTCAAGCTCGGTGACGCGACCGAGCAATCCATGCTCACCATCCCACGCGCTATCGTTGAAGTGGATACGGCGCAGGCCCAGCACACTTCGGCGGGGCTTGATGTGCGGGTCAGCGGCTTCGACAACACGCGCACCATATCGAAGATCATCTTCACGTGCTTCGATCGGAAGGGAACCGCGCTCAACCCCGGCGCCATTACCGTCGATACGTCCGCCGCATTCCAGGAGTTCTTCGCCTCATCGGATCTGGGCGGCGTCTTCGCGTTGCACGCGTTCATACCAGTCATCGGAAGGGCCGCGCAGGTGGCTGCCGTCGAAGTTCAAATTACGAATGCAGCCGGCACGGCTCAAACCAGCCGGCTACGCGTCACACCATAAACATTCCGCCATTAATCTCGATGGTCTGCCCGTGGACGTAGCGCGCCCGGTGCGAACACAGGAACAAAATGGTGTCGGCAACTTCTTCATTGGTTCCCAGCGTTCCCGCCGGAGTCGCCGCCAATGCAGAATCCAGAATCTGGCGCGTGGAGAATTGAGCATGGAAATCGTTATCCACCGTGCCTGGTGAGACGGCATTCACGCGAATTCCCTGCGGGGCAAGCTCCTTGGCCAAGCCCTTTGTGATGGTGGAGACCGCCGCTTTGGCCGCCGCATAGATCGTTGCGCCCACGCCGCCGCCGTTCCGCGCCGCTATGGAGCTGACGTTGACGATGACGCCGCTCTTGGCGGCGAGCATGTGCGGCGTTACGGCCTGCGCAACGAACCACGTGCTCTTCACGTTCAGCGTCATGACGCGGTCGAACAACTCAGACGAGAATTCGGCGAGTTTGGCGCGCTTCACCAACGACCCGGCGTTGTTGACGAGTATGTCCACCCCGGCTCCAGTGGCGGCCAGGCTTTCGATGCATGCCCGAATTCCGGCATCGGTGCCTAAGTCTGCCTGAATAATTTGCGTCTGCGCGCCCACCTTCTGCACCGACGCCATCACCTTTTCAATGCCGGGCTTGTAAGCGTTGTAATGCAAAATAAGACGGCTTACGCCGTTATTGGCAAGAGCGATGGCAGTGGCGGCGCCGATGCCCCGCGACGCACCCGTGACGAGCGCTGTTTTTCCTTTGAGTTCCTGGTCCACGCCTTAGAGTATAAACGTGGACTACGGGGCCGTGCCTCGCGCCGCGTGGTCTCCGCCGCGTTAATCCGCCTTAGACGGCTGCTTGTTGCTGGCGCAACCAGTCCCGCATCGCGTCGCGATAGAGCAGTATGCCCTTGCGCGAGTAACGCAGATAGCCATCGCGCCGGAACTGATTCATATAATGCGTGACGATCTCGCGCGAAGTGCCCACGTATTGCGAAAGCAGTTCGTGCGTGAACGGCATCATCTGCACGGAACCGTCGTCGCCATGCTGGCCCAGGCGTTCGGAAAACCGGATCAGCGTCCGCGCCAGTCGCCGCGCAATATTGTCCACCGAGAAACTCTCGATCCGGTGGCCAAACTCCATGGAACGTTGCACCAGAATCTGCAACAGCGCGATGGCGAGTCGCGGGCGGCGCGTTACGATGTCTTCGATTTCCGCCGTCGTCCAGGTCATGACCTTCGTGTTTTCGAGGGCCAGCGCCTGCTCATCCCTTGTAGGCGAGCTCAGGAACGCGGATTCCCCGAAAAACTCGTCGGTCTGGTAAATGTCGACTACTACCTGGCGTCCATCGTCCGCCATGCGGCAGACTTTGACTTTGCCCTCGATTACCAAATAGATGCTGGTCGACGGTTGATCCTGGTTATAGATCACCTGGCCCTTCCGGTACTCGAGAATGCTCGAACAGGGCAGATGCGCCAGTGGATCTTCGAGTTGCTTCTGCGGTACAGCTAATATAGGGCTGGTTGCCATTTCTCTCTCCATTTTAGCGCTCCGGGCGGCGCGTAGAGCTTCAAGATCTCTACCGACGTACGCCATAATAGACTTCCTTCGGCTCCCGCAGCCTTGCGCCTGGTTGCCAGCTCGCCTCCGTCAGCTGATTCATCCAAGCCAAACAACCGGAACATACTTGATAGTTCCTGTCGTCGATTTCGTGTCCTACCGGAACCAATGCTGGGTTTCGTTGCGTCTGCGCGACTCGTTACGTGCGTCAGTAAGCAACGTCGTACCCGCTATGAACAGCAACTAGAGTGCCAATTGTTACGCTTTATTGGGGTCTTAGGCAAGTATAACTTCCCGGTACAGTTAGGAATTCCGTGAAATTCCATACGTTCGGGCCAAGAGGGAAGCGGCATGGCACAATTTGACGCTGGGGAGTTTTTTACTGTGCAATGCTGCATCGAACCTTCGGCAGATCTAGCTGTTAAGCTGGCGAAAGGCGGCGGAAGGGAAGTGCAATCCGAAATGCGTTTACTCGGGATGGTAGTGGTGGTCGTGGTGTGCACTTCTGTGCAGGCAGCGGATTATAGCGCTCCAGCGAGGCTGAGACCCGCGATCCGCCGTCCGGGATCTCCCAGTATCCTCCCTGGAGGCCGCATCATCGCTCCCGCCGGCCACCAGTACGTTACCGGACCGGGGCCATTCGGCTTGGCCATCAGCCCCGACAGTAAGACGATCGTATCGGTAAACAGCGGTCCGGAGCGCTTTTCGCTCACGGTTCTCGAGAGCAACAAGAAGGGCGGGATGACCACTCGCCACTTGGTGGCGGCACCTCCGCGCGGCGATAGTGACGAACATCGCGAAGTCGAAACAGATCAGTGGCGCACGGTTTTCATGGGAGCGGCGTTCACCGGCAACCATTCGGCATATGTATCGGAGGGAAACACCGGGCGGGTGCGGCTGGTCGATTTATCCACGGGCAACCGACGCAAGGTCTACGACTTGAATCATGATGGTTTTTCCGATAGCTACACTGGCGATCTAGCATTTGACGCCGAGCGCAGCCTGCTTTACGTGCTGGATCAGGCCAATTTCCGCCTCGTTATCATTGATACGCGCAAGGGTCGCATAGCCGCGTCACTGCCGGTGGGA
Organism: Bryobacteraceae bacterium; assembly: GCA_035577325.1. Lineage (GTDB taxonomy): Bacteria > Acidobacteriota > Terriglobia > Bryobacterales > Bryobacteraceae > QHXW01. The sequence continues at coordinate 16,792 of DATLVQ010000416.1, forward strand.
CGGCTGCCTTTTGCGATCGCGCTGTCGCCGGATCGACGTACCGCATACATCACCAACGTCGGCATGTTCCGATATAACCCGATTCCGGGTGCCGACCGGAAGAACGCGCCTTCCACTGGACTGCCATTTCCGGCATTCGGGTTCCCCTCCACGGAGGCGAGTGACGGCGCCCGGCGGGAGACCGCGCGCGGGACTGTGGACGTGCCGGGCCTGGGGGACCCTAACGCGCGGGAATCGAATTCGCTCTACATTGTGAGCGTGGAAGACCCGGCCGCGCCACGGGTGGAGGCGTTCATCCGCACGGGAAAGGCGTTCGGCGCCGGCGCCGATGGCGGCAGCAGCCCTTGCGGCGTGATCGCCACGGCTGACCGGGTGTTTGTCTCAAACACGCACAATGACACCGTGACTAGCGTTGATCCACGGACTAGAGCCATCGTTGGGGAGGCGGCCATTCGCATTCCCGGCCTCGAGTCCTTCCGTGGCGTGATGCCGGTGGGTATGGCGTTTGACGCCCCCCATGGCTGGCTCCTGGTGGCCGAAGCGGGGATCAATGCCGTGGGCGTAGTCGATATCCGCGATATGCGCGTGCTGGGCCATATTCCCGTAGCCTGGTTCCCGACGCGAGTTCTGCTCGAGCACGACACAGTCTATGTAACTAACGCCAAAGGGCACGGCACCGGACCGAATATTTACCGGTCCGGCGGATCGAGCGACAATTTTGTCGACGTCCTCCGGCGCGGCAGTATTTCGGTGTTTCCCATCCCGGACGCCGCTTCGCTCGGGGCAAGCACCGCTATCGTCATGGAGGCCAATGGTTTCCGGCCGCGTGCCACGCCGGCGCCGCCAGTGCCGCCCGAGATCCGGCACGTAGTTCTGATCGTGAAGGAGAACCGCACGTTTGACGAAGTCCTGGGAGACATGGCGCAAAGCGATAACGGTCCGGTGGCGGGCGTCCCCGCGCTCGCCCGCTTTGGCATGCGCGGCTTTGCGGAGGGCCGGAAAAGTCACTTCAGCCTGCAGGATGTTCCGGTGACTCCGAATCACCACTCGCTGGCCAAACGCTGGATGTTCAGCGACAATTTCTACGCCGATTCCGAGGTCAGCGTGGACGGGCACCACTGGCTGGTTGACGCGTATCCCGACGTCTGGACCGAGAGCTCGCGCATGGCTTCGTACGCCGGCGGAAAGGATTTCCGATTTCCTACCACGGCTCCGGGCCGGCTACTATTCGCCGAAAGCAACTCCTCGGTGCATCCGGAAGAGCAGCCCGAGGGCGGTACGATCTGGCACCATCTGGAGCGGCACGGCATCCCGTTCCGCAATTTCGGCGAAGGCTTTGAACTGGCCGGCAACGAGGAAGAGCCGGGCGAAAAACCTACCGGCGCGCGTTTCCTGACCAATGTGCCGATGCCGGCGCCGCTTTACCGCAATACCTCGCGCGAGTATCCGGGCTTCAACACCAATATTCCGGACCAATACCGCGCCGATCAGTTCATCCACGAAATTCGTGAAAGATATGAGAAGGGCGGGGAGGAATTTCCGCGACTCATCTTCATTCACCTGCCCAACGACCACATGGCGAAGGTCCGGCCGGAGGATGGCTACCCGTTCCAGGCGTCTTATGTGGCGGATAACGATTTCGCGCTCGGCCGGATCGTCGAGTTCTTATCCAATTCGCCGTGGTGGAAGGACATGGCGGTCTTCATCACCGAAGACGATGCGCAGGGCGGCCGTGATCACATCGACTCGCATCGGACCGTGCTCATCGGCGCCGGGCCGTACTTCAAACGAAACTACGTTTCGCACGTGCACAGCAGCTTTCCGGGAATGTTGAAGACCATCTTCCGCATCCTGGGTGTCCCGCCGCTGAATCTTTACGACGCGACGGCATCGGACCTGGCGGATAGCTTCACGAACTCGCCGGATTTCACTCCCTATCAGGCACTGCCCGAGGATGAGCGGCTGTTCGACCCGGCAAACGCGCGCGAGCCGGCTGTTCCCACGCCTTCGCCGCGCATGGACGACCCCGCCGCGATCCGCGAACTCGAGAAAGCCCGGACGCCGTAGGGTCCCGGTCTCAGGCGACTTCGGCGATCAGCTCGATTTCCACGCACGAGCCCAGTGGAATCTGGGCCACGCCGAAAGCGCTGCGCGCGTGCAGGCCGCTTTCGCCAAACACTTCGCGAAAGAGTTCAGAAGCGCCGTTGCCCACCAGGTGCTGCTCGGTGAACGCGGGCGTGCTGTTGACCAAAACCATCAGCTTGACGATGCGCTTAATTTTGCTCAGATCGCCCAGCGCGGATTCCAGCGTAGCCATCAGGTCGATGGCGATGCCGCGCGCGGCCTCTTTCCCCTGCTCGGTCGTGAGATTCCCGCCAAGCTGGCCGGTGAGCGGCTTTCCATCCTTCCTGGCGATGTGGCCGGAGACGAACAAAAGGTTGCCGGTGCGCACATAGGGCACGTAGGCGCCGGCTGGCGAGGAACTTTGAGCAAGAGATATTTGCAGAGTTTTCAATTTATCGTAGACGGACACGCGATTCTCCTCAGACGATTGTAGAGAAATTCATAAGGCCGCTATCGCCGCTGTATCTCTAAGCGGCCGTACCGCCGAACGCGACTGCAGTATTGCCGCCGCATACGAGAACGCCTACACGCTCCCCGGGCTTCGGCTGATACCTGCGCGATAGCACTGCTGCGAGGGCCGCGGCGCCGCCGGGCTCGGCCACTATCCGCAGTGTCGACCAAAGCGTTCTTTGGGCTGCGATGATGGCTTCGTCAGCCACCAACCGGACACTTTCCACGTGGGCCTGTGCGAGGGGGAACATCAAGTCGCCGACGCGCTTTGCGGCCAGCGAGTCAGCTGCAAC